>NZ_BAAACH010000014.1:0-163492 GCF_039521405.1 Clostridium sartagoforme | reverse complement strand
TATATTTTTAATTATATTACATATTTGTATAAAATTAAAGACTGCTAATACTTTGTCAGCAGTCTGAAAGGACAAGTTTTACTTGTCCTTTGTTAAAATAACTAATTAAATAACGTGAACTTACCTATTGGAAATACTATTTCAACTTGCGTTCCTACATTACTCTGTGATTCTAATTTAATACCTAATCCTAATTTTTCACACAAGCTTTTGCATAAATATAAGCCTATACCAGTTGACTTACCAAATATCCTGCCATTTTCTCCTGTAAATCCTTTTTCAAATACTCTATTTATATCCCTTTTATTTATTCCAATTCCATTATCTTGTATTATTAAAGAATTACTATTTGCATTAGCCTTAGTATATATTCTTATTTCTCCTTTTCCCTTTTGTGTATATTTTATTGAATTTCCTATAATTTGATTTATAATAAAACTTACCCATTTTATATCACTAAAAATCATTATATCTATTTCATTAAGCTTCAAAGCTATTTTTTTATTTATAAAATCCTTAGAGTTATTTTTTATTGCTATTTTAACAGCTTCTGATAAATTAAATTCTTTTATAATATAATCCTTACTTATATCTTCGCTTTTTGAATAGTATAGTACTTGTTCTATATATCCTTCTATCTTTTTTATCTGATAAGATATTTTAGATGAATTTTCACTTTCTCCATTTTCTAATATTAATTTAGTTGAAGCAATTGGAGTTTTTATTTCATGAACCCAAGTTTCTATGTATTCTCTATATTCTGCTTGCTTTTCCTTATAGTATTTAACATTCTCGTTCATATTTTTATTTGTTTTTTTTAAAACATCATAAACTATTTTTCCCTCTAAAAATTCAGGCTCTTCAATTACTTCTGGGAGTAAGTACTTTTTATCTAAATTTTCTAATACAGAAATCATATTTTTATAAAAGCTGTTTTGCTTAAAATATTCAGCAAAAATATTTATAAATAACGGTAATATCCATGTTGAAAATATTAGTACAACAAACCAGTTATTTACACCCGCAATAATTAATGTAATTGCTACAATAATAAATAAGAAAATATTTATTATTATTCTAACTTTTCTATCTTTAATATATTCTAATATATTCATGGCATTATATATCCTAATCCTCTTCTAGTTTCTATAATATTACTTAATCCTATTTCTTCAATCTTCTTTCTTAATCTAGTTACATTTACTGATAGGGTATTATCATCCAAAAATAAGTCTGATTGCCATAATGCATCCATTAATGTATCCCTTGAAACAATTTTACCTCTATTTTTTATTAAATATGCTAAAATCCTAAGTTCATTTTTTGTTAATTCTATATTATTAGAGTTATATGATATACTTCCATTTGCAAGATTTAATTTTAAATCCCCATAATTCATTATTTCTTCATTACTATTTTTACCATAACTTCTCTTTAATATTGCAGACACTCTAGCAATTAGTATTTCAGTATTATATGGCTTTGTAATAAAGTCATCTGCCCCCAAATTCATACTCATAAGCTCATCAACTTGGCTATCTCTACTTGTAACTACTATTATAGGAACATCTGATTTTTTTCTTACTTCTCTACATATATAATACCCATCATAAAGAGGAAGATTTATATCAAGTAAAATTAAATTTGCATTACTTTTATTAATATATTCAATTATATTTTCAAATGAATCTGGGGCTTCAACTTCATATCCATATCGTTCCAAATATGTCTTAAGCTCCACTCTTATAAACTCTGAATCTTCAACTATAACAATCTTATACATTTTTCACCTCTATAATAAATTTTATTATTACATAATTTATTAATATATTTATTATATACCAAAACTTACTATTTATAATATAATCTTAAATTATTTCCTCCTATAATTTATATACTATACAATATCAAAAAATAGCAACCTTGTTAGGCTGCTATTTTTCCTATTTAACTATATTTTTGCATCCAGTGTATGTCGCATAAAAATATCCTGCATAAACTGCTACTAAGGTAAATAAAGTAACAAATGATGATGCCCCTATACTTGGCTTGTTAAATAATATTATAAAATCATTTATAACTCTAATTCCTACTATTGAATGTACTATGGCTAAAATAAGAGGAATCATAAAGTATATTAAAGTTTGTTTAAATATAGTTTTATTTATCATCTTTTTAGATGCTCCAATTCGCTTAAGTGAACTATATCTTTCCTTACTATCTGCAGCCTCTGATAATTGCTGTAGTGATAGTATTGCAGCACTAGAAATTAAAAATACTATGCCCAAATATATTGTTATAAATAATATTATGGTTGTCATACTTCTATTGCCAGTATAAATTTGATTTCTTGTATAACCTAATATGAAGTCAGTATAATCGTCGCTTGTATAATTTTCACTCATAAAACTCTTAAATAAGTCAACATATTTTTCTTCATACTTATCTTCTGGATAATTAACATTTAAAATTGACCTTGAAGGGATTAATTCTCCGCTAAAATCATCTGGAACTATAACAGTAAACATATTTCCTGATACTTGGTCAGTATAAAAAGATTCTACTATTAATTCTGAATTTGCTATTTTATATTCTTTATTACTTAAAGTTATAGTTTCTTCATTTTTAACAAACTTATTGATTTCTTTAATTTTATCTGCAAACATTGAAGAAATTAAAACTTCATCTTTGTTTAAATATACTTCTTTTTCACCTTTAAGATTTAAAATATTATTATATTCTGATAACTTTATAAATTCAATTTTATTGTCTCCAAAGGTTTTTACATCTTCTGATTTCTTCATATAATCCTTAAGAATATCCTTTAATTTCTCGTTTGAATTATATTCGGTATATATTATATATCTTTCATCTTCATTAAATTTTAAATTTAATTTATTAAGATTTTCTTCTATATTTTTTGCATTAGAACTTTCATCCAAATACATAATTGCTGATGCCGAAAATGGCGTTGAATCTTTCAAACTACTTTCTAAAGCATTCTTAAAACTAAGACCTGTTGAAAGTGTTGTTATTGTTAAAAATAGCATTAATGAAATTACTGTCATAGATAAAAAATTAGTATTAATCTTACTGCTTATTTGTCTTAACACAAATATATTAAGCTTTTTAAAATAAATCTTCTTGTTTTTTTGAACTATATAAATACTAAAGCCACCTAAACTTATAAAAAATAGCAATGTTCCTATTATTCCTAATATCAAAGAAAAAACAAACTTACTATCTTCTGGATTTAATCCAGCCTTAATAACTAAGTAATATGCTCCTGATAAAATCATTATTGATATTATAAATATTATAATATTTATAATTGGATTTTTAAGTTTTATCTTTTCACTTTTCCTTGAAGCTATTAACATATCAATTAATTTGTATTTTGATACTACAATAGTATTAAAAATCATAACTAATAAAAACATTATTCCAAAATATATAGTACTTTTTATGATTCCTTTGAATGATACTATAAATTTATATTCTCCCATTCCAACGTCAAATAATTTAGCTGTAAATACTGACAATCCTTGTGAAAAAATCATTCCTAAAATAATTCCGGCTATTAATGACATTACTCCAATTATTAAAGTTTCAAAAAGTAATATTTTTGATATTTTATTCTTTCCCATTCCTAGTGTCATATAAATTCCAAGTTCTTTTTTACGTTTTTTAATTAAAAAGTTATTTGCATATATAATTAAGCTTCCAAGAATAAAAGATACAAATATTGAAACTATTCCTATAGCTTTACTTAAAACGCTTATTATATCGGATTCACTACTATTTACCTCAAAAACTACTTTTTGTGATTCTATAGAATTAAAGCTATAAAATATACAAACTGCAAATGTTAGTGTTAAAAAATATATTGCATAGTCTTTTATGCTCTTTTTTACATTGTTAAATGCTATTTTAGAATACATCGCCTGCATCACCTCCTAAAAGAGTAACTACTTCAATAATTCTATTGAAAAATTCTTTTCTAGAATCTCCTCCTCTTATAAGTTCATTAAATATCTTTCCATCTTTAATGAATAAAATTCTATGGGCATAACTTGCAGTAAAAGCATCATGGGTAACCATTAGTATCGTTGCTTCTAAATCCTTATTAAGAGTTTCAAATGAATCTAAAAGTAATCTTGAAGACTTTGAATCTAAAGCTCCTGTTGGTTCATCAGCTAATATCAATGATGGGTTGGTTACAATGGCTCTTGCTGATGCAACTCTTTGTTTTTGGCCTCCTGACATTTGATATGGATACTTTTTTAATACATCTGTAATCCCAAGATTCATTGATACCTTTTTTATAAATTCATCAATTTTATTATGACCTTTTCCTTGAATAGTTAATGCTAATGCTATATTTTCATAAGCAGTTAATGTATCTAAAAGATTAAAATCTTGAAATATAAAACCTAACTCGTCTCTTCTAAACTTCTCTAACTGTTTTGATTTTAATTTTGTAATATCCTTATCATTTATAATAATATTTCCTGTAGTTACTGTATCTATTGTTGAAATACAATTAAGAAGTGTTGTTTTCCCACTACCTGATGGCCCCATTATCCCAACAAATTCTCCTTTTTCTACTTTAAAACTTATATTATCTATTGCCTTAGTTACATTTTCTTTATTTCCATAGTATTTTTCAATTTTTTCTACATTTAATATGCTTTTCATTTTTCCCTCCATACAACTAATTATATTAATGTTTAAACATTTATAAATTTTCTTTGCAACTATAGTTTATCTTAGTATTTATTAATTACATATTTATATAACTTTCATTAACCTTTCATTTTTGTAATATAACTATAAATTCTAGATTATTTATAAATATATATTTAAAATAAAAAAACTCCCGTGGGAGTTTTTTAAGCAAATTTATTTTTAATTAATTTTTTTATACCTAATTTTAGGATAGTAATATAATCTTTATTTAATTTTCTTTTTAGTTCATACATTAATAAAATTATTCCAACAGATAATGGTATTATATAATAACTTATACGATATAATACTAAAGCTAACACAGCTTCCTCTTTATTTATACCTAGAGCACTGACTCCTAATATAAATGATAAATCAAACCCACCTATACCTCCTGGCATCATACTTATAATACCTATAGCAGAAGATACAACATATATCGGAAATATCTTGGCTAATGTTAATCCAATTCCTAATAATCTAAGAATACTAAATAACAACAAAGCCATTGCTATCCATTCTGAAGTAGAAATTATCATTATTTTTATAGTTTTCATAGCTTTTTTACGATTTTTTTCTCTTCTATATCTGAATAAATTATATATGAGAATAACTGGAGTATAAAGTGCTGACAATAATATACCTAGCTTTACCAACTCTATATTTTTCAAACTCGGTATATCCAAGATAGAATAAACTAAACATATAATAGAAAATCCAGTAAAATTCAATAATACTACCTTTGAAACTTCTTTTACTAAAGATGCCTTGTCCTTAATATATGGTGAATAAAGATAACTTTTAATTGCTATTGCTGCTGTACCACCAAATCCTACTATACTTGAAATAGAACTTGCAATCCATGAAGACTTATAAAGACTTCTGTTATCTAATGAAATCTTACATGTATCTTTTATTATAAAATCATACAAAGACAATGGTAAGTAAGAAATAAGTCCTAATATTGTAATAATAATTAATCTTACAAAGGAAAGCTTGTCTCTATATAAATAAAATGTATGTATATCAAAATCTGAAAATAACTTTCTAAACTGAATAAGTATTATTGTAAATATTACAAATATAAGAATCATTTTTAACCATACTTTTAGTTTACTTTCTACCTTAATTAACATATAAACTTTCTCCCTACAATATATAAATTATATATCTAATCTTTATTAGTATATCTTAATATCATAATAAATTCAAAATATTTATTTATCAAATTAAGGCATTTTGAATTTTTATAAATTAAATCTTTCTTCGTTATATCCTGCAAATAATACTAATGCTACAACAGTTAAAACATCTTTGATTTTTTTCAAAATAATCATCTCCTTGTTTTATCATCTTTTTCATATTGTAACATCAACTTCTTTTGGTACATATTTATTTGCATTACTTTAACATTTCATTTTTGTAATATAATAAGCTGACTTTTGTATTAACCAAAAGTCAGCCATATATTTCACTTATAAATTATTTTTTAGACTTTCTATAATAAGTATTTTCAAGTGGTAATTTAGTTCTAAATTCTCCATCTAACTTGTAATAAGCTCCTTGCATTGCTGGTGCCTCTGGGACAACTACAATTTCTCCAACACCCTTTGCTCCATAGACTAAATTAGCCTTATTCTTTTCAACTAATATTGGTTTTATTTCTGGTATTCCAGTTGATCTGAATAATCCTAAAGTACCAAATTTGGCTAAAGGAACTCCATTTTTAAGTGGATAGTCTTCTGTTAGTGCATATCCTAGCCCCATAACTACTCCACCTTCTATTTGCCCTTCTACAGCCACAGGATTTACTGCTCTTCCTATGTCATGGGCCGCAACTACCTTTATTACCTTTCCATTATCATCTAAAACTACTACTTGAGTTGCATATCCATAAGCTACATGACTTACTGGATTAGGTTTTGTACTTCCCATAGGATCTGTTTGAGGACAATATTCAGCATAATATTCTTCACTCTCAAGATCATTTAGTGATTTATTTACCAATGCTTCCTTCAATTGAAGAGCTGCAAGTCTTGCTGCTTCACCTGTAAGTACAGTTTGCCTTGAAGCTGTTGTTGTTCCTGAATTAGGAGTTGTAAAGGTATCTGGACTATCTACTAAAACTTTGTCTGGATCCAATCCAGTAGTTTCACATACAATTTGTGTTGCCACAGTTCCTATTCCTTGACCTATACAAGCAGCTGATGTTCTTATAATAACCTTACTATCTTTAACGACTATTTTACATCTACCTGTATCTGGTATTCCAACACCTAGTCCAGCATTTTTAAACGCACAAGCTATTCCAACATTCTTATTATTTTCAAATTCATCTTTTACCGCCTCTAAAGTTTCAACTAATGCAGTTCCTTCATCTGCGATTTGCCCATTAGGTAAAACTTGTCCTGGCCTAATTGCATTTCTATATCTAAATTCCCATGGAGAAATTCCAACAAGCTCTGCAAGTTTATTTATATTACATTCATTTGCAAATGCTGATTGAGTAACTCCAAAGCCCCTAAAAGCTCCTGCTGGTGGATTATTTGTATATACTGCTGTTCCTTCGATATCTACATTTTGATAGTTGTAAGGTCCAGCTGCATGTGTACAAGCTCTTTGAAGTACCGGACCTCCTAACGATGCATATGCTCCTGTATCTGAAATTATCCTTGCTTTCATTCCTGTTAAAATTCCATTTTCATCACAAGCTGTTGTAAATTCCATTTCCATAGCATGCCTTTTGGGATGAATAATTAAACTTTCTTTTCTGCTTAATGTAACTTTAACTGGTTTCTTTGTATAATAAGTTAAAAGTGCTGCATGATGTTGAACACTCATATCTTCCTTTCCACCAAATCCTCCCCCTACAAGCATACTTTTAATTCTTAATTTACTTGGATCTAAATCCAAAAGTTTTCCTACCTCTCGAAGTTCATCATAAATACCTTGGCCACCTGTGTAAACTGTTAAAATGCCATCTTCATAATTAGCTACTGCACATTCCGGCTCTAAAAATGCGTGTTCTGTTGGTGGAGTGCTATATTTTTCTGTTACAACATATTTAGAATTTTTTATAGCTTCCTCTGCATCTCCTCTTTTTAAGTACTGTTTACTTAATATATTTCCACTTGAATGAACTTTAGGTGCACCTTCTTTCAATCCCATTTCAGGATTTGTTACCGGTGGAAGTTCTTCATAATCTACTTCTATAAGACTTAATGCCTCTTTTAATATTTTTTTACTTTTTGCTGCTACTAAAGCTACTGAATCTCCTAAATATCTTGTTTCTTCTCCAACATCTATCATTGCTGGCCAATCTTGGACTAAATGTCCAATAAATCTATCTCCTGGTATATCTTTTGCTGTTAAAACAGCATAAACACCATCTAAAGCCTTTGCCTTTGATGTATCTATATTTTTAACTAAAGCTCTTGGATACTTTGATCTTAACGCTGAACCATAAAGCATCCCGTCAAAATATAAATCGTCTGCATATTTACCAATTCCAAGAGTTTTTACTTCAGCATCAATTCTAGGTAAATTTTCTCCAACTAATCCCTTACAATATACTTTAGGTACCTCTTCATTATTTCTTAAAAGCTCTGCAACTAACTTAATAGCTTCTATAATTTTTACATAGCCTGTACATCTACATATATTACCTTTAAGAGCATTTTTTATTTCTTCTTCTGTTGGGTCTAAATTTTTATCTAATAATCCTTTTGCACTTATAACCATTCCTGGAATACAAAATCCACATTGAACTGCTCCACATTTACCAAATGCATAAGCAAAAGCGTCTCTTTCTCTCTCACTAATTCCTTCAACTGTAATTACTTCTTTATTTTCAAGTCTACTTATCTTTTGAATACATGCTCTTTGTGCTACACCATTGACTAAAACCATACAAGCACCACAAGCACCTTCTGCACAACCATTTTTTACAGATGTTAATTGCTCTACATCTCTTAAATAATCAATTAAACTTATATCTTCATCTACTGATAAATCTTTACCATTGAGCTTAAAATTATACATTTAACTTGCTCCTCCTAATTATCAAACTAATACATGATGTTATATCAATAAACTTTCTTTTAAACATCTTATTATACGTACTTATTTAATTCTTCTTCACTTAAACAATCTATTTTATCAACATAATAAGAATAATCTTTCAATATTGTTTCTACTGTAACTTCTAATTTACTCTTAATTTCTTTTGAATTAACTACATATACATATTCTTTTCCAGCTTCTCTTAACAAGAATTTATCTTCGCTTATCCTTAATAATCCAGTATTCTTAGAATCAGTATATTCTTCTAGATTTCTAAAAATAGTTGTTTTCTTAAGATATGGGAAGCCTCCCTTTGGACAGAACATATGACAGTTACCACATTCATTACACATATTTTCAACATGAAGAATTTGATAATTGGCTGAAAGTCCTTCAACAGCCACTCTCATATTTGCTCTATTCGGACATACATCAACGCATATTCCACAGCTCTTTAAGCAATCAAAAGTTTCCAGCTTATCTTCTAATACTCTCCCATTACCTTTATTTTTATAATGAGCATCAGTCTTTGCTTTTTCTCCTAAAATATTTAAAGCTTCAAGGTTTAAGCATTTTGGTGCTTGTCCTAACTTTTTCATTTCGTTTAATACTGCACTGTTATTTATATATCCCTTTGGTTGTAAATATAATGTAGCTATAGTGATTGGAGCTATCCCAGCATTAAATACATCTAATACATTGTTTTTATCTATTCCGCCTGACATAGACATAGGTATATTATTAAATTCTTTTGCAATCTTCTTGGCTACATTTATTGCTATTGGATATAATGGCTTTCCAGACATATACATAGCTTCACCAGGCATAACTCCTCTTGTATTAACTACAGGCAATGTATTTGTAAGCTTAACTCCGAAATTTACATCATTTTCCTTTGCCGTATCTAATAGCTTAGCTATAATTTCTTTAGCTGTTTCAAATTGTAAGTCGTGATCAAAGTCTTCTCTCTTTAATTCAATGTCATTGTAGCCTAAGTTGTCTAAGATTTCTCTTACTGCATCATATCCTAATAATGTAGAGTTACATTTTAATAGCATGTTTATCTTTTTATTTACTATTAAGTGAGTTGCTATATCTAAAATTTCACTTGCTTTACATCCATGCATTGTAGATAGTGTAATTATATTTGTAATCTTTGAAGTAATATTATCTATATCTTCTAATTTAAATCTCTTGAATTTATTAATATTCTTCTTTAATACATCAATGCACTCCTTAAAGATTACTGTATCTTTTGAGTCTTTAAGGTTATCTATAAAGTCAGAAATTTTCTTTGATTGAATTCCTTTAAGATCATATCCTACACTTATATTAAGAATAAAATCTTTTACATCTGATAATCCAAGTTCAATACCTATAACTTGCATTAATACAGAGGCTTTCACATATTCTTCTGCGGCTTCTTCAACAGTTAATTCTGTTGACCATTCAACATTATAACCTACATTTTTAGCATCTATACATGGTCTTGGAATCATTGCCTGCATGTCTTTTCCATCTATTATTTGAACCGTCTTAGGTTCAAAATATCTGCATCCTGTTAAATAACCAGCTAAAAAGTTTTGTGTTAATTGTGTATGAGGACCAGCTGCTGGACCTACTGGGAATCTTAAGTATTCATTGCAAAAATTCATTTCGATACTATTATCAATGTCTCTATAAAAATCTTTTTCTTCTATCCCAAATATTTTGCCTTTTGTATAATAATCTTCAAGAGTTAAATCAAGAATCCTTTGAAAAGACATTGGTTTCATTATATCACTCATGGTTATACCACCTTTCTTCAAGTAAATTTTATATGAAATAATAGTGCTATATGTCTTTACTATATAGCACTATATTATTTAGCAATTTTCATACCAAAATAACAGCATGAAATACTTCATCTAATATTTTAGCTCTCTAAAGCACTTACAGAAGCTTCTTCTATCTTCTTAGGTTTAAATATTAGACATGCAATAACACTAACAATACATACTGCTGCCACTGGCTCCTGGAATATATATTGCATTACTACTGGAAACTTTGCTTTTATTTCTGCTGGTAGATTCCCAACACCATATCCAAGACCAAAAGTTACACCAACAATTAAATTATTTATATCATTAAAGCCAGCAGAGGCGATCATTTTTATACCATTTAAAAGAATCATAGCGAATACAGTAACAACAGCACCACCTAAAACGCTGTTAGGCATAGCTGAAAAAATAGCTCCTATTTTAGGAAAGAAACCTGCTAACACTAAAACAGCTGCTCCTGTAGCTATACAAAAACGATTTACAACTCCAGTCATAGCTACAATACCTGCATTTTGTCCAAATGCAGTATTAGGTAGAGTATTAAATATTGCTGCAACCTGTGATCCTACTGCATCTGCCAAGATTGCACCTGAAGTTTCTTCACCTGTAGCATCCCTATTAAATGCCGCAATTGTTATACCACTTGTATTACCTATTGTCTCAAGTCCAGATACAACATATACAGCGAAAAAGGCCATTATTACATCCATTCTGAATGCAAGCTTAAAATGGAATGGAGTTGGTACACTTGCCCAGCTCGCATTTGCAATTGTATCGAAATTCACCATGCCCATAAATAAAGCTAAAGTATATCCTGCCACCAATCCTACTAATATTGATGATGCTTTCCATAGTCCTTTCGCAAATCTATTAATTAAAAGTATTGTTAATAATACAGTAAAACCTAAAACAAGATTTCTTGGATCAAAATCATTTGCTGTCTTAGGTGATCCTACAAAATAGTTTGCTCCTGTCCCTAAAAGCTTTATACCTATTGTAACCAAAACAGAACCTACTACTAATGGTGGAAAGAACTTCTTCAAAGGTTTTATAAAGATTCCCATTATATCTTCCACAAATCCCCCAAGCAATGTACCACCAAGAATAATCCCCATGGCTATTTCTGGTGATATTCCTTCTCCATGCAATTTTTCACTAATTGCCTGCATAGTTGGTACAAAGGCAAAAGATGTACCCATAACTATAGGAAGCTTTGAACCTATTTGAAACTTGCCAATTTTAAATGGATATAACTGTAGAAATGTAATAAGACCCGATACAAGCATTGCACTTTGTATCATTATAATACGATCTGATGCACTTGTTCCAAGAATGCCTGTAAGTACAAATATTGGAGCTAAATTACCTGTGAACATAGCTAATACATGCTGAATACCTAGTGGCAGTGCCTTACTTAAAGGTGGTCTACCATCCAACTGATAAATTAATTCACTACTATTATTTACTTCCCTTTTATTATTTTTCCCCATAATAATACCTCCCATTTTTATATTAATATATTTAATTATTGCATGTTGAGTCTATACTAAATTGTTATTTATTAAGCGGAACATAATCAATACCCATCACATTTTTTCCCATAGCTTTTGTGCAAGTTCCCTTGATTTTCTAAATATTTTTTCTTCGTCTATATTAAGCATTTCTCTATCTTTCATAATAATTTTCCCATTAATTATAGTTGTTATAACAGATCTTCCAGTAAACCCAAATAACATATGACCATGGAGGTTATTGGCATTCATTGGAGTTATAGGATTGTAATCTAAAACAATTATATCTGCATAGGCTCCCTCTTTTAATACTCCAACTTCCCTATTAAAGTACTTATCAGCTATAATCTTATTATTTTCAAATAGTAATTTAAAGGTTTCATTAAATGCTACACCAGGATGACATCTATTATGTCTTTGTATTATAGGAAATACTTTCATAGACTCAAACATATCACTTGTATATCCGTCAGTTCCCATACCAACTGTTACACCCTTATTTAACATTTCTAAAACTGGAGAACACCCAACAGCATTACCCATATTAGATTCTGGATTATTTATGACATTTGTATTTGTACTCTTTAATAAACCCATTTCATTATCATTTATATGAATACAATGAACAGCTAAGGTCTTATCTCCTAATATGTTATAATCATTTAATCTTTCTATTACCCTCTTTCCAGAAACTTTTAATGTATCATGTAAATCTGCTATTCCTTCTGCTGCATGCACATGATAACCTGTATTTAAACCTTCCATCTCTTTAGCACATTTTTCTAGAGTCTTATTGCTTAATGTAAAGGATGCATGAAGTCCAAATAAACCTTTTATCATATCACTGTCATCTTTATTAGCATATTTAATAAAGTTTACGTTTTCATAAATCCCTTCATTTGTTATATCTACTCCATCCCTATCAGAAACTTCGTAACATAAAGTTGTCCTCATCCCCAACTCTTTAGCCACATCTCCAATTGTAAATAAACTATCTGTAATACTATAAGGACTAGCATGGTGATCAAATACAGTTGTTACTCCATTTTTTATACAATCAATATAAGTTGTATACGCACTATATTTTGTGTCCTCTAAAGTTAACTTTTTGTCCATTTTCCACCAAAGTCTCTCTAATATTTCAACGAAATTATTAGAAGGTGCTTCTTTGTTATCCATTCCTCTTGCAAAAGCACTATAAATATGATGATGATTATTAATTATTCCAGGCATTATTACCTTACCTTTAGCATCAACAAATTCATAATTATTGTATTTTGACTTTAAGGCATTATAATCTCCAACTTCCACTATAATATTATCTTTAATAACTATAGCTCCATTATTTATAATTGGATTATTATTATCCTGGGTTATAACTATTCCATTACCTACTAAAATCATTTATCTTCCCTCCAGTATAATATTATCAATAATATTTAAAGCATTATTCATGCCAATTCCCATGATTTGTTGTTAATTATTTATTTAAATTAATAATTAACAACTTGTTTAGCTCACAGTGAACAAATCACAGTTCGCAATTTCATTTTTATAAAAAATAAGTATTATGAAACAGCGAAACAAGTATAATAAAGATTTGATTATATTTTTTTGTACAAAGCTTGAAATTTAAATAATTTCAAATACTTTTATTTAAAAATACATTAATAACTTTATTACTTAATTATTTATTTTAATTTTTTAAACCTAAACTATATTACTTGTTATCTTTTATCCAATATAATTGCTAGGCCTACTTTGTTATCATTTTAGTAATTATATTTATCATTTTAATAATCAAAGATGAATCTCAAAATATCTTTCACTTTCCATGTATATAAAAGTAACCTATGAAATATATCCTTTGTATCTATATTTCATAAGCTATTTAATTATTGTAATATTTACATATATATCCATATAATAGTATAATTATAATAACTATCTTATTTGGAGGTAATTTATGAAAGCATGTCCGTACTGTGATAATAAATTTCTTAAAATCGATATAATATTTAATAAATCTTATACTATTAAATGTCCAAGTTGTAATAAGATGCTTTCCCAAACTAAAAACTTTAATAATATAAACCATATTTTAAGTATTTTGCCTGTATTATTATATATATTCTTATCTAATCAAATAAATTGTTATTTGATTAAGATTACTAATAATCCTAAGTTATCAACTGTTTTCTTTGCATTTATATCAGGATTATGGGCATATTATATTAATGGTTTATCTCCATTATGGTCAAAATATAAGTGATAGCTATTGATCTTTAATAACTATCACTTATATAATAAGCTTTTATTCCTTTTTTATAATATTATATTTCTTAGTTCGTCAACACTTGATAAATAATAATTTGAATTTTCTTTCATAAAATCAATTATTTCTGGTATAATATGAGACCAACCAGCACTAGCAAAATCTACATTACAAGTTCTTGCCATATCAAGTCCAGGCTTTAAATCATCTACTACTAATATATCTTCTTTATTTAAGTTAAATGTTTTCATAGCTTCTCTAATTGGGTAAGGGTTCGGTTTTCTCTTATAATCTTCAAGATCCCACCCAAATATTTTATCTGGTAAAATACCACAATTAATCTTATAATCTCTTTGAATTTGTTCACTTTCAGAGTGAGAGGCAACACAAATTACTCCTCCTAAATTTTTAAACTCTTTTATTAATTCTGGAAAACCAGGATAAAAATCTGGAATTTTTGACTTTGTATAGCTACTCCATATTTTATATTGATATGCCTGTTCTTCTTTGTTAAATTTCAATATATCCTTGCATAATTCTGAAAAACCAGGATTAAAACAACTTGAGATAAATTCTTCAAGAGTAATTATTTTTGTATTTGGTCTTAATATTTTAAGTGCCTCTACAAATGATGGATAATGTATGTTAGGTGTACTTATAGTAACTGTATCATCATGGTCCAAAATTAAGCATTTATATTTCATAATTACAGCCTTTCTTAATATCCTTTATTTTTTGTAATATAAACAACTTTTTATTACTATTTTATATAAACTCTACATTTTTGCATTAAAATAAACTTAACTTTTTCTATATAAAGTGGCTAGACCTATTCCAAGTTTTTTAGCAGCTTTAGATTTTCCCTTAGTATCATGTCCATACTTCTCTAATGCATAATTTATATATCTTTTTTCTAATTCTTCTAATGTTATAAAATCTCCATTGATAATATCATCTAAATCTTTCTCATCATGACTATCATAATAACTTGTTATATATTCTGGAAGGATACTACATGTTATTATATTATCTTCATCTACTAAATTTATCATCAACTCTACAGCATTTTGTAATTCTCTTATATTTCCTTCCCATGGATAATTTTCTAACTTTTTTATTACTTCATCCTCTATATTAATTTTTTCTAAATTGTAGCTTGAACAATATTTCTCTATAAAGCTTAATACCAATTGCTTTATATCCTCTTTTCTCTCTGAAAGATTAGGAATTTCTATAGGTATTACATTTATCCTATAATATAAATCTTCTCTAAATTTTTTTTCTTTTATCATTTCTTTTATATCTTTATTAGTTGCCGCAATTACTCTTATATCTAAATTTATCATTTTATTAGATCCTATCTTAGCAAACTTTTTTTCTTGCAGAACTCTAAGCAATTTTACTTGAAGTGAAAGTGGCATATCTCCTATTTCATCTAAAAATATTATTCCTCCATTTGCAAGTTCGAACTTTCCCATTCTACCATTATTACTAGCTCCACTAAAAGCACCTTTTGCATATCCAAACAACTCACTTTCAAGTAGAGCTTCAGGAATTGCTGCACAATTTATTGCTATAAAAGGTTTGTTTCTTCTATTACTTTGAGAATGTATAGCTCTAGCTATTACTTCTTTACCAGTACCACTTTCTCCTGTTATAAGAACTGAGGATGTGGAATTGGCTATCTTTAAAATTTTCTTTTTAATATTTCTCATTGATTCAGATTCACCAATTATAGATTCTAATTTTATTTCTCCCCAAACATTATTTGCAGTTATATTACATTTATCTTTTTTACAAATCTTATTTAATATGATAATACTTTTATAATTATATGAATAAGAGTCTGTTTCTAATAATTCACCTATTCCATCATAATCAGTATCCTTAACCCTTATCGAAATATTATATTTTTCAAAATCATGCTTTATAAATACCTCTATTTCTTCTAACTCAATGCTTTGAATATTCAAGGATTTTCTTACATAATTATTAGCATAAATTACTTTATTATTAGAATTTAAAATTATAATTCCATCACTTATTTTATTAGCTATGTCCTTAATAAACTTTTCTTCCATTCTATTATCACCTTTTGTACTATATTATTAACTTTTAAACTCTCTCATAATATTATGTTAACATTTTTTCCTTGACCTTACAATTATTATAAATAAAAAACTGAAGGAAGGAAATTATAAATAGTTATAAATCATGTAAATTTTTTATAATTTCCTAAATCATAAGAAAAAGAAGCTTAAATTTATTTCTCTAAGCCTCTTTAACTATACATTATTTATTATTCACTTTATTTACATAAATGGTAGGAATTAAAGCATACATTGCTGCTGCTTTTACTATTTCGCTTTTCCATGTTCTTTCATTTGGTGCATGTGCTTGATCTTCATGTCCAGGACCAAAACCTATACATGGAATTCCATACCTACCCATTATAGAAACCCCATTAGTTGAAAAAGTCCATTTATCTACTATAGGCTCTGCTTTAAATAAGCTTCTATATGTTTCAATAAGAGTTTGACATACTTCATGCTCTTCTGGAATAACCCATGTTGGAAAATATGATTGTGTTTCATAAGAAAGTCCTGTATATGATTTTTTATCATAATTATATATAGATACCTGAGCATTGGCTTTCTTAACTGAAGGTAAATTTTTAATTTGCTCTATTGCAAATTTATGACTTTCTCCATCTGTTAATCTTCTATCTATAGAAATACTACATCCATCTGCTACTGCACATCTCGAAGGTGATGAAAAAAATATTTCAGATACAGTTAATGTTCCTTTTCCTAAAAAATCATTATACATAAGGCCTTTATCTAAACTTTTCAATTCATCTAATATCGGAGCCATCTTAAATATTGCATTTTCTCCTCTCTCTGGAGCAGACCCATGACAACTAATTCCATTGGTACTAACCTTAATTTCTACTCTACCTCTATGCCCCCTATATATATTACATGAAGTAGGTTCTGTAATTACCACAAATTCAGGATTTATATTATCTTCGTTAATTATATACTGCCAACACAATCCATCACAATCTTCTTCTTGAACTGTACATGCTATAAGTAATGTATAATCATTTTCTAAATTTAAATCCTTAATAATTTTCCCAGCATAAACCATTGCAGCTATACCGCCACCTTGATCACTTACTCCTCTTCCTAGTATTACTTCTGCATCCTCATCTCCCTCATATGGATTATAATTCCAAAGGCTAGGGTCTCCTACCCCAACAGTATCAACATGTCCATCCATAGCTATAAGATGACTTCCTGACCCCATATAAGCTAATAAGTTCCCCATTGGATCTATCTCTATTTTATCAAAACCAACCTTTTCCATTTCCTTCTTTATTCTCATTATCTTAGCTTTTTCATTACAGCTTTCACAAGGTATAGAAATTATTTCTCTTAAAAAATTACTCATATCTTCTTTATAATTTTCTGAAGATTTTATTATCTCTTCATAAATATATTTATATTCCATATTTACCTCTCCTCTAATTTAAAAGAAATACTTAATTGTTTTTATAATACGCATAATTTATGCCAAGATTTAATTAGACTTTTAGTATAGTAAATAGTAATTTTTTAATTAATATTAATATTAAAATTGTATGTAGATAATTATAAAAGAACAAATAGTTATCAAAATAATAATTTATATCATTTTGATAACTATTATTTTATCTTTTTATTAATTTAATAAATTCTTCATACTCTTTTATAGTATCAATATCTTGCAAAAACAAGCTATTATTTATACCTACATACTTAATTTTATCTTTATTATTTTTAATTACTTCCCTTCCTCCCATATCTCCATTTAAGCTTTCTAACTCTTTTTTTAAACTTATAGGAAATATAATTGGACTTCCTGTCTTATCCTTAAATTTAGGAATAATTATATTTTTACTATTTTCTGCGGAAACCTTTATCAATTTATTAACTGATTCTTTATCTATAAATGGCTGGTCGCCACAAAAAAACATATAATTATGATTTAAATCTACTTCTTTTAATCCTAATTTGATTGATTCACTTTGTCCATTAATAGCAAAATTATTTTTTATAGTTTTTATTCCCTCATTTATTCCAATATTAATTATTTCTTCTTCTCTTCCAACTAAAATTATATTTGAAATATTACATTTCTTGATTGTTCTTATTACCTTTTCAATTATTAATTCATCTCCAATATTCATTAATAATTTATTTTTTCCCATTCTTTTACTAAATCCTGATGCTAAGATTATTCCGTTCATTTTAACCACACACCTTTATCTTTAAGTAACCGCTTTCATATTCAAAAATTAGATTTCATCATGAACTTTACATAACTTATATTTTGCTAAATAAATTTTGTACTGCGTTTCTCGCTTCAAAAACTATTTTTTCTTCATCTACATTAGTAAGCTTCCCATCTTTTACTACTACTTTACCTGCTATTATTGTATAATCAACTGTTGATTTACATCCAACAGTACCTAATATTGATTTTGGATCATATTCTGCTCCTATAAACTCTATTCTATTTGAATTTATCATAAATAAATCTGCTGCTTTTCCCACTGAGAGCTCTCCAATATCATTTCTTCCAAGAACTCTTGCACTTCCCCTTGTTGCTAGTTTTAATATATCATATCCAGTCGGAGCATTATTACTCCAATTTAATCTATGAAGTAGATAACAAATTCTAAGCTCTTCTAAAAGATTTGAACCATCATTACTTGCGCTTCCATCAACTGCTAGTCCTACAGGAACATCTAGTTTTATCATTTCTGGAATTCTAGCTATTCCTGAAGATAATTTCATATTTGATATAGGACAATGTGCTACTCCTGTTTGTGTTTTTGCTAATATTTTAAGTTCTTCATCATTGAAATGAATTCCATGAGCGTACCAAACATCACTTCCAATCCAATCAAGGGTATCCATGTATTCTAAAGGTCTCATATTAAATCTTTCAAGAGTATATCTTTCTTCATCCTTTGTTTCTGCTAAATGAGTATGAAGTCTTACATTATATTTTCTTGCAAGTTTAGCACTTTCCTTCATCAACTCTGCTGTTACATTAAATGGAGCACAAGGTGCTAAGACAACTTGCTTCATGGAAAACTCACTTGCATCATGATATTTTTTTATAATTCTTTCTGAATCGTATAATATTTTATCAAATTTTTGAACAACAGAGTCTGGAGGTAATCCCCCATCCTTTTTACTTAAATTCATACTACCTCTTGATGCATGAAATCTAATTCCTAACTCTTTAGCTGAATTAAATTGTTCATCTATAAGAGTTTCTTCAGCTTTCTCTGGAAAAAGATAATGATGATCGAAGCAAGTAGTACATCCATTTTTCATTAGTTCTCCCATTCCCACTAAAGAGCTATATATTATAGATTCTGAAACTACCCCTTTCCATATTTCATATAAAGTTGTTAACCAATCAAAAAGTTCCATATTTTGTACTTGTGGCAAATTTCTAGTAAAAGTCTGAAAAAGATGATGATGACTATTTATAAGTCCTGGATATACATACATATCTTTTGCATCAATTACTTCTTTTGCTTCAAAAATATCTTTCCCTATATATTTTATAATCCCATCTTCTATATATAGATTCACATTTTCAAATAAATTATCTTTTTCATCGCAAGTTACTAACGCCTTAATATTTTTTATAAATAAGCTATTTTTCATATTGACCCCTCCAAATTCTATAATTTAAATAAATTAAACCTATTTTAGTTTTATTATATATCACTATTTTATATTTAATTACTACACCTCGCTTTCTATTCTTTAATAAATTATATATATTTTTTAAAATAAATATCTTATTTTATATATTTAATTTTGTAACTGTTTTCAAAGGGGTATTATATTAAATTTTATTACTTTTGTTATATTTTTTCAATAATTACTTTTTATTTTTTTATTTGTATATATTTACTTTTATTCATTATTATAACTTACACTTTATATTATTAAAGACTGATACCAATTGAGATTATCAGTCTATTTTTCTATCTTGGTAATTATATTTTCTTAATCTTATTATTTATTTTATAAAATATGATTTATTGTTTTAATAATTTGTATTCATCTATTTTTCTATATAAAGTTGCTATTCCTATCCCAAGTTTTTTAGCGATTTTCTTTTTATCTTCGGTACTTGTCCCATATAATTCTAAAGCTTTCCTTATTTCCTTTTCTTCTAACTCTTTAATTGGTACAATTTCCTTTGTATTATAATATATATCAAGTTTTTCACTTGATAAAATATTTTTTGGTATTACATCTTTATCTATTATACCGTCTGAGCCTATCATATTAACTATGAATTCTATAGTATTTTCTAGTTCCCTAACATTTCCTGGCCAAGTATATTTGTAAAAGGCTTCTTTAACTTCTTTAGTTATTGTTATTGAATCAAAATTCCTATCTAACAAATTTGTATATCTTTGTATAAAAAAATCAATTAATAAATCAATATCTTCTATTCTGTCTCGTAGAGGAGGAATTTCAAAAGGTATTACATTTAATCTATAATATAAATCTTCTCTAAACTTATTTTCCTTTATAAGTTCCTTCAAATTTCTATTGGTTGCTGCAATTACTCTTACATCAATATCGATTTCTTTATTAGACCCAACTCTAGTTATTTTTCTTTCTTGAAGAACTCTCAACAACTTAGTTTGAAGATAAATTGGCATATCTCCTATTTCATCTAGAAATATAGTTCCCTTATTTGCAAGTTCAAACTTACCTATCTTTCCCATTGGATCAGCGCCTGTAAAAGCACCTTTTACATATCCAAATAATTCGCTTTCTAATAAAGTATCTGGAATAGCTCCACAATTTATTGCAATAAAAGCCTTAGCCTTTCTATTTCCTTCATTATGTATAGCTCTAGCAAATACTTCTTTTCCAGTTCCACTTTCTCCTGTTACTAAAACTGTTGATGTTGAGAGTGCAATTTTTTTAACCTTCCGTTTAAGATCTTGCATTATCTTCGTTTGTCCTAATATGTTTTCTGTTTTTATAACTTTTTTAATACTCGTATATTCTGAAATATTATCTCTAAATCCTTTATAATCTCTAAAAATAAATATCTTATCAAATTGATTATCATTAAGCTCCATAGAAAAAATATTTCCTATAAATTGAAAGCTTTGATTGTCTATTGATACCTTATATATTTCCATTTGAAATAAGCTATCCCCTGTTGGCTCTATAACTACTTTGGATACAAAAAAATTATCCACATGTTTTATAAGTTCTACCCCTTTAGAATTAATATGAGTTACTTTATCATTTTTATTTAGGACCATTACACCTTGATCCATTTTATCTATTA
This sequence comes from Clostridium sartagoforme, assembly GCF_039521405.1. Classification (NCBI taxonomy): domain Bacteria; kingdom Bacillati; phylum Bacillota; class Clostridia; order Eubacteriales; family Clostridiaceae; genus Clostridium; species Clostridium sartagoforme. Next base: position 141,707 of record NZ_BAAACH010000014.1, on the reverse strand, counting down.
TTAAATTTAATGATTTTACAACGGTTCCTTCTCTTTTTCTTTGAAGATTTTCATAAGCTGCAGTACTTATAAACTCTGCTATTTGCTCCATAAATGCTTTATAATTATCAAATCGTGCTAGTATTTGATGCTTTTGTTCTTTATTAAAGCATACTAATCCTATAACCCCTATTATTCTTCCTTGGAATTTTATTGGAGTACTCATTTCAAATACTTCTTCACATTTTCCTCTTTTAATACAATATTTACATATATTGTCTTTACCTGGCTCTGTTATAGCTTTAAATTCTCCTGTTTTTAATACCTCTCTATAGGCATATCCTTGCTTTGATATATCCTTATCTATTCTATTTCTATAGGCTCCTGTTGCTGCAATCCTTATTAGATTTTCATCAACTACTTCAACATCTACCATAAGTATTTTCTCTACTATATTGGCATATTTCATTACAGCACTCTGAATTTCTTTCAATATAGATGGCATATCTAAACACCTCTTTTACCCTTTATTTAGTAAGAACTATAAAATATTTTTACTACTTGTATATTAAGCAATTTTCATGCCATAAGAAATTGAACATATGTAAATTTTCTTATGACCTTACTCTGATCAAGATTAACATAAACTTATATATGTTCAATCGAAATCCGATGTAAAGAAATTATAAAAATAGGGATTATATGCACTTTGGCATATAATCCCTTGTATATAGTTATTCCATTTCTTTTCTTTCTTTTTCTTCTTGAGCAATACTTTGTTTTGGAAGTATTGTATTTAAAAGTATTACAACCAGTGTTGTTATTACTACTGGAGAACTTCCAAACACCATACTTACCCAGCTTGGAAAAGCATCTAACGCTCCAGGAACTTGTGTAATTCCCATACCAAGCGCAACTGAAAGTCCTACTATACTTAAATTTCTTCCTGAAAGCTCGTCTTGTATTATTAGTTTAATACCAGTCATAGTTATCATAGCAAAAACCGTAATTGTGGCTCCTCCTAAAACACTTTGTGGTATAGTTGTAATAACTGCTCCAAATTTAGGTATAAATCCAGCAATTAATATAAATCCAGCAGTTAAAGCAAATACATATTTACTAACAACTTTTGTCATAGCAACTATTCCAACATTTTGACTATAGGTTGCTGTTGGTAAGCCTCCAAAAAATGGTCCAATGATATTTATTAACCCATTTGCAATTATTCCACCAGATAATTCTCTATCCTCTGGAACTCTATCAAGTCCTCCTGCTGTTGTAGCTGAATAATCCCCTACCGCCTGTACAGAATTAACTACATATATAACAACCATAGATATTATGGCGGAAGGTATAAATTCTAATCCGAAATGATTAACGGTTGGTAATTGTGCCCATGCTGCAGTAGAAACTGCATCAAATTTTACTTGTCCTAAAAATATTGAAAAAATATATCCTACTATAATTCCAATTAAAATAGATGCAAGCTTAATATATCCCTTACCAAAATTATTACAAATTAGCACCACAGCAAGAGTTACTAGTGCGATTACCCAATATATAGGAGCGCCAAAATCTTTTGCTGATGCCCCTCCAGCCATATATTTAATAGCTGTAGGATATAAAGATAAACCTATAGTAAATACAACTGTACCTGCTACCATTGGTGGAAATAACTTTCTTAAAGGCTTTATGAAAGCTCCAACTATAACAGCCGCAATACCTCCAATTAATTGTGCTCCAAAAATTGCCTTTATTCCATATGCACTTCCTATAGCAGTTAGAGTAGGCACATAAGCAAAACTAATTCCTATAATTACCGGAAGACCTGATCCTAATTTCCAAATAGGATATAATTGTAATAAAGTTGATATACCAGCCATAAACATCGACGCTTGGACTAAAAGAATTTTATCAGCTGCACTTAAATCTGAAACTCCTGCAACTATAATAGCTGGTGTTACATTTCCAACTATCATAGCTAATAAATGTTGAAATGACAATGGTAGTGCTTTTTTCAGAGATGGTACTCCCTCTAAATCAAAAAGTGAAGTACTCTTACTTTTTCTTTTCTTTGTTTCTAACATAATTATATATTCCCCCTCATGTAAATCTATTAACTTAATCATCACTCGAGAATATGTAATCATTATCAAAACGAAAATTTTTCTCATTTTGATAATAATATTATTCCTTTGCACTTTATTAGTAATCGTTTAAATTTTTTATTGTAATTTTTTACATATATATGTTTTCTTTGTAACTAAATAAAAAGAGCCTCTAAAGTTTCATATATTATTCAAGCAATAAATATGCCAAACTTTAAAAAGCTCTATAATTCATATTTTTTCATCAATTTTTACTATATTTCTATTTTGTTTAACTTAATAAGTATTATATAAAATATTAAAATGATAACTAAACTTTATTAAAATAGCTTGTTTACTTTGTTTTTAATTACAAAATTATTGATATCAAAATAATAAAGTATTATCATATTGATATTACCATATTATTTCATGTTCAATATTAAATTTAACTAATAATCTATATATAAAACTAACCATATTCCACATGTTTTCTTTTTCATCTTCACAATCAATTATTAAATATGAATTTTCACCTTCCATATAACACTCTACTATAATATCATATCCTTCATTAACAAAGTAATTTTCTAAAATTTCAGCAAGATTATTGCCTTGTTCATCTAAATAATCTTTTCCTAATTTCAATTCTACAACATAATTCAATCTTATTAAATTATAAAAGTCTATTATATCTTTGTAAGCATTACTAAAAACTTTAAGTTTCCTTTTTATGAATTTACCCTTAATACGTTGTCTCAACTTTTTCTCCTTACTTATCTCTAGTATGATTAATCTTTAATTCGTTTCTTTATTTTTAAATCTTCTATGTAAGATATAATAATAGATAGTATCATAAGAAGTATACCTGAATATAGTATTGGTCTATTATCTTCAATAGGACACGATCCATAAAAAATATTTTGTTTTATTCTATATATTTTATAGAATCCATATAAACTTATTATTATTGCTGCACTAAATATAATATTCGATAATTTGAATAAATTTTTCATATTTTCTAACCTTTCTTAAAAACATATTTACATTGTAACATAATTATATAATATATTGTAAATTTTCTTACATTTTTCTGTATATTAAATATTTATAAAAAAACTGCCAAAAATATATTTTATCTTTAGCAGTTTTATATATTAATATTTATTTATATCACAGTACACTCTCAATACTTCACCAACACTCCATGCTTGAGAATAGCATCCTCTACTTGTAGAAGAAAATTCTCCATCAAATATTTCAGCTATACCATTTATACATCCATCTCTCATATGATCTTCAAATACTGACAGCATTTCTTTTGCTTTTATTATAGCTTTTTCATCATAATTATTAACTTTGCAATAAGATGTAATAAATGGTCCAATTAAGAACCCCCAAGTAGTTCCCATATGATAAGCTAAATCTCTTTTAAATAACTCACCTATATATTTATCTTTAAATTCTTTATCCATAAATGAAAGTGATCTTAATCCATATGTAGAATATAAATGTTTATAGGAAGCATCTACTATTTGTTTTTCCTTTTCTCTATCTAATATTGAAAATGGAAGTGAAACTGCCCATAGCTGATTAGGACGAATTTTATCATCATCTTCATCTATAACATCAAAAAGACATTGTTTGTCTTTATTCCAAAATTTTTTATTAAAAGAATCTTTAACTTTTAGTGATAACTCTTTATAATATAAATTTTCTTTATTAAATCTAATTCTTAGCTCTTCCATTATACATAAGGCATTATACCATAAAGCATTTATTTCTACAGGTTTTCCATGTCTTGGAGTTACCACAATATCTCCAACTCTTACATCCATCCATGTTACTTGATCTAAACCTGATCCTGCAAAAATTAATCCATCCTCATCCATTCCTATAGAAAAATCTGTTTTACTAGAATATGACTTAAAAATTTCTACTAACTTATCATATATTTTTTCTTCTATAAATTTGTAATCTTCCTCATTACCAGTATATTTTAGATATTTATAAACAGCTTGAAAATACCAAAGTGATGCATCTACTGTATTATATAAAGGTTCAGTATTAGCATCAGGAAATAAATTAGGTACTAATCCATTCTTTACATATTTAGAAAATGATTCTAATATCTCTCTAGCATCTTCAAATCTTTTTGTGCATAATACTAACCCTTCAAAAGCAATCATAGTATCTCTGCCCCAATCAGTAAACCATGGATATCCTGCTAATATAGTTTTAAGTCCAGTGCTTTTTCTATAAACTATAAAGTGATCCGCAGCTTTAACAAGATTATTTGCAAAATTATCATTGTATCCAGCTTTTTCTATTAAAGTGTTTATCCTATTCTTATACTTTTTTTCTATTTCAAATCCTGTCTTATTTATTTCGTCTTCTAATGTACATATAACATAAAACTTTTTTATTTCTTTAGCTTTTATATTTATATTTACTTCATATGGAGTATAATGATTGTCCACCCCTAAAAATCCAGTTCTATTATCTATCATATAATATTGATTTTCTTCAAACAAATAATTTGGAGTTGCCATTGTTGTTGGTATTAAACTTCTGTCATAGTAATCACCTTGTGATGTATAAAAACTTATTTTTAACTCCTTATTTTTTTCTGGCGTTAATATAAGTTTATTATTTTCTATAACTTTATCAAATCTTAAATTTGATTTTTCAATAGATTCTCCTGATAATCTGTAATTAAATAAAGGTATTATTTTAAAATTTAAATCTTCAATACCATTTTGTATTTCATAACATATTGCTACTGTATTATGTCCATAATCCATTGATATACTTTTTTTGATTTTAACATCTTCTACTCTATAATGGTACTCTGGTATTGAATCAAAAATAAACTTTTCTAAATATTCATGACCATTTTTAGATGTTTTTATATATTGTTGAGAAGATAAATCATACCTTCTTCCATTTATATCTACTTCTTCTTGAGTTTTAGTTAATATTAAAAATCTATTAACTGGTGGATTTAAAGCTGCTATTAAGTATCCATGATGCATAATAGCACTTCCTCCTGCGACTGTTGAATTTGCATATCCGCCTATACCATTTCCAATCATCCAAGATAGTTCATTACCAGCTTCTATTGTTTTAAAAGAACCTCTTCCATAACTATATTTCTTTTCCACTTATATACCTCCAAAACTTCTTTAACTTTTACTTCATATGTTTATTATATAATTTATTTCCACTTTATTTAATTGTATAACAGTACAAAAACCCTATCCTTATTTTATACATTATCCAATAAATATTATTGAGTTTAAAATTTAAAAACATAATTTTATATGTAACATTTATATGAGTTTATTCATATATTTAATATAGCTATTAGCTTTAAAGCTAATCCATATAAATTCATCTCCTTCATTAAATATGAAAAGGAATTAAAGCTAAAATGCTTTAATTCCTTTTTATCTTTAATCAATTTTTATTTTTATTTTTTTAAAAGCTAATTGTTTAGATAAATTTTTATTTTCAGGATTTATTTTTATTTTAAATATATTAGGACAATCTTCATTTCTCCATGTTTTCATGAATTTAGGAGTTGCTGATAAACTGGCATAATGTCTTTCTTCAAAGTTATCAAAAAACTCTAGAAATTCTAATTTACTATTTTTATCAATAATGAAATCTTCCTTATTTATGTTATTTATTATTGGTACAAAATATCTAAGCGGCACTTCATAATTAAATCTACCTTTTATTTGCTTACCTTCTATTATAGGTCTCTTTAATAATGGATATCTTTCTATATCATTTTCTTTTAAACTAATTTTAAATATAAGCTGTTCTTCTTTAACCTTTTGTATTTTTATTTTAATCATTTGTTCACCTTTTTTACTTTATTTTATTCCCAGGTATCCCAAATTTCTTTTTTATATCCTAAAGTGGCAATATTACTATTTCTAACTATTGGAGATATAAATAATTTAGGATTTTTTAATAAAATCTCTTCTTTCATATCATTACTTCTAATTTTGTCTAAATTTAATTTTCTATAATCCTTACTATCTTTATTTATTAATTCATTTATAGAAATAGACTTTTTTACAGAATTCAGTTCGCCTTTACTAAGTCCTTTTAAATCTATATCTATAAATTGAAAATTTATATTTCTTTCTTTAAAATATCTTTCTGCTTTTTTTGTATCAAAGCATTTTTTTCGCCCAAATATTTGTATATTCATACTTTTATCTCCTTTAAATTATTATATAAATATTTGTTTTTCATAAATTCATTCATATAATAGGAATATTTTTATTCTTTTATTAATATTATTTTACAGTATTGTATTATTATTTATAGAATACTTTTTCTGATATTATACAAGCTAAATATAATTAGCTTATACTCTGCCCTTAAAAATTATTTGTATTAATAAGTATTATATGCTTATTACTGAATATCTATTATCCCAAAGCTTCAAATTAAAATATGTAGAGTTTTAATTATTTAAGATTCTAAAACAAGCTTGGGTATAGATTTTCTATACAGCATCAAAAAAGCTATTACATATTTCTTAGGCTTTTTTGATGCTGATTTATTTATTAAAATAATCACTTTTTAAATATATTTTTCTATATTAATAATTAAGAGTAATTTTTAAGGATGATTATTTTTGCAATATATTTTTATAATATTAAGAATTGTTATCATAGAATATATCATTATATTTTTTCATGAATTTTTGCATTTTATTATTTCTTTATTTCTAAAGTTTAAATGTTCTTTTTATCATGTTATTCCTTTTACAATATACAAAAAATACTCTAATATAAAAATTAAAATAAATCCTCCTATTCATGATACTATAACAAGCAGATCTCATTTCAATTGTTTGAAAATTTCTTCTAAAATTGATTATAATATTCTTTTAAATAAAATAAGATTTTTCTTTTGGATAGGACCAATATATGACTTTTTAATTTTTATAATTTTATTTTGTATAGGAGTTACCTATATTAATTATTCTTATTTAGCATTAGTTTCTTTGATTCATCTATCTATAACTACCATTAACTTTTTTAATAGTGATGGTAAATATGCAATTGGTTCTAAAGAAGATGATAGAATAGCTTTTAATTTAATTAGAGATTTTACACTTTGCGGAAATAATAAGGTTTACTCCGAAAGTAAAAGAATTCTTACTGATATACACATGGAAATCTCACAGAATATACAATTAGAAAAATTCAATGTAAATGATTTATGGAACTTTTTAAATAATATATCCTTTTATACTAATTCTCTTTTAAGTTTTTTAAATAAAGATATTTTAACTCTTCATCCATCAACTTTAGATTTCTTTGAAAACTTAATAAGAGATTTTGATGATATTAAAAAATATGATTATAGACAAGTAGAAAAAACTTCTATTTCTATAATTTATTATTTAATCTATAAAAAGCTTAAAGATAAATACTTTTCTCCTGACGTAGAAATTATTGACAAAGTTTATATAGGCTGTAATTCAATTTATTTTAGAAATTTATTTGATTTATATTTTAAATATAAAACCCTAAATAAAGAGTATTTAATTAATGAAAATAATATGCCAATCTCTATTTCTCTTTGTGAAGGTTATACTAAATTACTATTAAATTTAGTATTTTTAAATAATTCCTCCAATTAATATAATAGGATATATCTAATTAGATTTTTATAAATATAATTTGATATATCCTATTATTTTTAAACCAACGGTTTATATTATATGGCATTTAATTATTTTTTTCAAATAATAGTATTTCTTTATTTACACAGAAATATTATGTAAATTTGTAACAACTTATTAATTATGTTATAATATAATTAAATATATTATATGATTTGTGCTTAATGTCAGCTGTTTATTTAAGTTATTTTTGAACCATATAATATTTAAGTAAAATTAGTATATAAATAACTTATATAACTGGAGGTGTAAATATATGAATAAAAAATTTACAGCAATAATTATCTCGCTATTAATAGGTTTTTCCATGATTTCTTGTCAGAATGGAGATAAAGACAATAATATATCGGAAAAAAATAATACTGGAAGTTTTTCTAATAATAATGATGATTCTAAAAACAATATTAATAATTCCAATAATGAATCTAGTGAAATAGTTTCTGATGATGCAAGAATTTATTATTATGATGTTGTTATTGATAAAATAGTTTATATTAATAAAACTATTGAAATAAAAGATAAAGCTACAGCTACAGCATTAATTAATGAATTAAAGAAATCTCCTAATAGTGATATTTCTCCTGCTATATCTAATGATATTTCACTAATATCAGCTAAAGTTAATGATGAAAATGATACTATAACATTAAATTTTTCTTCTAACTTTGTTGAAGCTCAGAATTTAGGATCTGGTGCTGAAACAAATACTTTAAAAGCTATATGTAATACTTTTGGAGATTATTTTAATGTTAGCAATGTTATAATAAATTTAGATGATAAGCCTTATACTTCTGGACATATCTTAATGAAAGATGGAGATTCATTTAAAGTTGATACAAACAACTCTATTGAGTTAAAGTAACACAAATCCTATCTTGCAGTAAAAATTAAGAATAAAAAAATTAATTTTGAAAACTTCCATAGTGATTTTCAAAATTAATTTTTTTTATCTTTGTTATAGCCTTTTATTTATATTCTATACCTCTTGTATAGAATAAGTCATCAGAAATAGCTGCAATTCCCCTTATTTCACTTCCACTTTTTACTTTTCTTTCTTTTATAGGATCTAAAGGATATGCATTACCATTAAATTTTAATACTCTAAAATCTTCTTTTTCACTATCTAATACTTTTACTATTAAGTCTCTATACCCATTACTTTTATTTTCAGAAATTATTATTGGATTTACAATATTGCTTATTTTAGATATTAAATTATATTCATCATTTTTTCTTTTGAATATGGCTAAAGTTCCCCCTCTTTCAGTACAAAATCTAGGCCCCTCTAAATAAACTAATATGTGATAATTAGCATCATCATTCAAGTTCACTTTATTATATAAATAATTAACCTTATCCTCTCCATGATTTAAATTAAAAAACTTTTCTATTGCTCTTTCTATAGAACTATCTTTTACTAATTCCGATTCTATAAATTCAATTTTAGAAAAATTTATATAACTCTTATTGCTTATTTCCTTTGATCTTATTAAAGGATTTGGTAACTTTTCTCCTAATATACCTACAAATGAATCTTCTTTTTCAAAAGTTATGTTCCTAAAGCTTAAAGTACTATTCATTACAGCTAAAATATCACTTTCACTTCTTCCAATAATTTTTTGTATTAATAAAAGGTCTAATACATCTTCTCTTCTTATATCTATCGGACTTATTCCTGATACTGGAAGAACCTTCCCTATTATCTTTTTCTTTAATAATCCATTATCATTATATATTTCGCTTAAGTAAAGTTTATCTTTTCTACTTATATCTATTGAATAAACTGTATTTTTCTTAGTATCTACAACATCTACCACATAATTATCTTGATATATTACCTGATATGATTCACTTTGATTATAGTAATTTGTATCAAAAATTTTGATAACTTTGTCTCCATCTAATGTAAAAACTTGTGCTGTTATATATGCATTGGTACCTATATCCTCCATAGAAAATAATATTTCATTATCTTTATCAGCCTTAAAATGCTGCAATGTTATTCTCGGCTTGTATCCTTCGATTCCTCTTAAGTCTATATTAACTATCTTACCGGTCTCCCCATCAGAAATTAATATTTCCATATTATAAAAGATGGTATTTTTCCCACTGCCTTTTCTATTTCCTACTAAATATACAATATCTAGGGCACTACTTCCTATTACGTCTCCAACCCTAGTTGAAATTACTTCTTTTTTATCTCCTATATTCATTTCAGTTCTTGGGATATGACTTATATATATTGACATAAAAATTTCCCTTTTAAATTACTATTACAGTATATACTATTACAATGCATTTAATTTTGTTATTCTAAATAAAGATAAGGTAAGAAAAAATCCTACCTTAATATAAATAATGCAACTAATTGCTAGACATATCTAGTTTATGATAAACCTAAAGTTTTCCCCCACCTTCACAAACAGGACATTTAAAACTCCCTTCACCACCACAAGTTAGGCAACGTTCATTTGGCGATTCTTCTGTACCACAATCGCATTTTATTCTTCCTGTTCCACTACAACTTATGCATTGAGACATATATTCATCTTTATCTATCATTTATATTCCTCCCTTACTAATTCTATCTATTAATTATTGTCTAATTTAACTATTTTATTCATTTTTCATTAATATTCTTACTAAAATAAATAAGTCATAAAGTATTATTTTTATAACACTTCATGACTTTTTAACTGCTTTATTATACTAAAATCTCTGTTTCTATTTGTAACGCATCTTTATTTTCTTCAATAACTGGTCTTATATAAGTATCTATAAATTCTAAAACTTGACTTGGAGCTCTCCCAATAAATTTAGTTGGATCTATTATATTTAATATTTCCTCTTGATTTAACATAAAACTTCTATCATTTATTATTCTTTCTATAAGATCATTTTCTAATCCTTCACCTTTCACTCTTTGAGCTGCTTCCATTGAATGAACCCTAATTTTTTCATGAAGCTCTTGTCTGTCTCCACCTCTTTTAACTGCTTCCATCATGATATTTTCTGTAGCCATAAATGGTAACTCTTTATTAACGTGAGAGCTTATAACTTTTTCATATACAACCATATTTTCAGCAATATTTATATAAAGATTCAATACTCCATCCAATGCTAAAAATGCTTCAGCAACTGCTATTCTTTTATTAGCTGAATCATCTAAAGTTCTCTCAAACCATTGTGTAGCTGCTGTTATAGCTGGATTTAATGAGTTTACTATTACATATCTTGCTAGAGAACCCATTCGTTCGCTTCTCATTGGATTTCTCTTATATGCCATTGCTGATGATCCTATTTGATTTTTTTCAAACGGTTCTTCGATTTCCTTCATACTTTGTAATAGCCTTAAATCATTACTAAATTTATAAGCACTTTGAGCAACTTCTGATAACCTATTTAGTACTATAGAATCTAACTTTCTTGGGTAAGTTTGACCCGTTACACCGTAGCTTTTCGCAAATCCCATTTTTTCAGCTACAATATAATCTAATTTCTTTACCTTTTCTTCATCATTATTGAATAACGCCATGAAACTTGCTTGTGTGCCAGTAGTCCCTTTAACACCCCTTAATTTAAGCGTTGACAGTAAAAAGTCTATATTTTCTATATCTAAAACTAAATCTTGCATCCATAAAGTAGCCCTTTTTCCAACAGTAGTTAATTGAGCCGGCTGAAAATGTGTAAAACCAAGTGTAGGCATTTCCTTATATTTTAATGCAAAACTAGATAAATGATTTAATACTAATATAATCTTTTTCTTAATTAATAATAGTGCATCTCTCATTATTATTATATCTGTATTATCTCCAACATAACAGCTAGTTGCTCCTAAATGTATAATACCCTTTGCTCTAGGACACTGAAGTCCATAAGCATAAACATGGCTCATAACATCATGCCTAACTTCTTTTTCTTTTTTTATTGCTTCTTCATAATTTATATTATATATATTGGATTTAAGTTCTTCTATTTGCTCTTCACTTATATTTAATCCTAGTTCTTTTTCTCCTTCTGCTAATGCAACCCATAGTTTTCTCCATGTTGAAAATTTCATATCATCTGAAAATATAAAACTCATTTCCTTTGATGCATATCTTGAATTTAATGGTGAATTATATAAATCTCTCATCTTTAGATAACCTCCGAATAAATTTTTAGTTTTTTTTATCATCATTCGTATTATAACATAATTATAATACTTTTAAATAGCTTTTATATTAATTTTCAGTTATATTTTTGTTTTTTTTTAATATATATATACTGTATTATTTATAAGGAGGTAAAATATGTGTAAAATATCTTTATTGGATAAGATATCTTTTATATTAGTATTAATTGGTGCAATAAACTGGGGTCTCATAGGTTTATTAAGTATAAATATTGTAACTCTACTAGTTGGAGGCTCTGTTATACTACAAAGAATAGTATATATCGTAATATTTATTGCTGCTTTGGATATAATCGCCTTAGTTTTCAAGTGCAAATCTTTAAATTTATTTAATTAACTACATACTAATAAAAGATTAATAAAAAAGTGCCTTTTGGCACTTTTTTATTAATCTTCTAAGTTAGCTATTAAGTTAACAATTTCTTCTGCTGCTAAAGCTTCGTCATCTCCGCTTGCTAAAACAGTTATTTTAGCTCCTTTAGTTACTCCTAAAGAAAGAACTCCAATTAAACTCTTAACGTTTGCTTTCTTTCCGTTAAACTCTATGCTTACATCTGATTTGAAAGATGAAGCCTTCTTTACTAATAAAGTTGCTGGTCTAGCATGTAAACCAGTTCCGTTGTTTACTACAACCTCTTTAGATATCATTAAACACACCTCTTTACATTAAATTTAAAATAGTTTTCTATTTAACTATTTCATTATATATGTAATTTTAAAAAATTTCAAGGCTTATAAAGGCTATTTTGCTTAATATGAAAAGGAACTACCTAAATGTAGTCCTTTTCTTTATTTCCCCTAAATAGATTTTCTCCCCAATTTAAATATAAAACCTTACTATCTTGGTTGTACAATTAATTTTATTGCAGTTCTTTCTTCACCATCTATTTCAATATCAGTGAATGCTGGAACACAAACAATATCTTTTCCGCTAGGGGCAACGAAGCCTCTTGCTATAGCAATTGCTTTTACTGCTTGATTTATAGCACCTGCTCCTACTGCTTGGATTTCTACTATATTTTTTTCCTTAATTATGGCAGCTAATGCACCTGCCACCGAATTTGGATTTGATTTTGTTGAAACTTTTAATACTTCCACTTGTCTTTACCTCCTAGATAAAAATCGTTTACAATATGTTATAGAGCTTTTGCTCCTACATCATATATATTCTATAAGATACAAAAAAATCCTTCTTTATTTTTAAAATTTTTATACTTTTATTTTTTTAATTTATATAAAAAATAAATTTCTTTAAAATGAAAAATAAAGTACATTTTGCACTGCAAAATGTACTTTATATTATTTAGCATAATCTACTGCTCTTGTTTCTCTTATAACATTAATTTTTATTTGACCTGGATACTCTAATTGTTCTTCTATACTCTTAGCTAAACTTCTAGCTAATTCTACAGATCCAGCGTCATCTAACTGATCTGGTTTAACCATAATTCTAATCTCTCTACCAGCTTGAATTGCATATGATTTTTCTACACCTTCGTAAGAATTTGCAATTTCCTCAAGTTTCTCTAAACGCTTAATATAAGCCTCAAGAGTTTCTCTTCTAGCTCCTGGTCTTGCTGCTGATATTGCATCAGCCGCTTGAACTAATACAGCTTCTAGTGTTAGCATCTCAACATCTCCATGATGTGCAGCTATAGCATTATATACAGCTTGTGATTCTCCATATTTTTTCGCTAAATCGCCCCCTATTACAGCATGGCGGCCTTCTTCTTCTTGTGTTGCTACTTTACCAATATCATGTAATAATCCTGCTCTCTTAGCTAAATTTACATCTAAGCCTAACTCTGCAGCCATAACACCAGCTAAATATGAAACTTCAATTGAATGCTTTAACACATTTTGTCCATAACTAGTTCTATACTTTAGTCTACCAAGTAATTTAATTATTTCAGGATGAACACCATGAACACCAGTTTCTAATGTTGCTTGTTCTCCTTCTTCTTTGATGTCATTTTCAACATCTTTGGTAGCTCTTTCTACCATTTCCTCGATTCTAGCTGGATGAATTCTACCATCCACAATTAACTTTTCTAAAGCTATTTTGGCAATTTCTCTCCTTACAGGGTCAAAACTTGATAAAATAACTGCTTCTGGAGTATCATCTATTATTAAATCTACTCCTGTTAATGTTTCAAGAGTTCTGATATTTCTACCTTCTCTACCTATAATTCTACCCTTCATTTCATCATTAGGAAGGGCAACAACATGTACTGTTGATTCTGATACATGATCAGCTGCACATCTTTGAATGGCAGTTGTTATAATTTCTCTAGCTTTTTTATCTGCTTCTTCTTTTGCTCTAGATTCTATTTCTTTGATCATAATAGCAGTTTCATGAGTAATTTCTCTTCTAACTTCTTCTAAAAGAATTTCTCTAGCTTCATCAGTAGACAGAGTTGCTATTCTTTCAAGCTCCTCTCTTCTTTTAGCAAATAGTTCCTGTACATTTGCTTCCATTTCATCGATTTCTTGTAATCTTTTACTTAATGCTTCTTCTTTCTTTTCCAGAAGATCACTTTTCTTATCTAGGGATTCCTCTCTTTGAATTATTCTTCTTTCAAGTCTTTGAATTTCATTTCTTCTTTCCCTTGAATCCCTTTCTAAATCATTCCTAAGTCTATGAACCTCTTCCTTTGCCTCTAAAATTGACTCTTTCTTAGTTGCTTCAGCTTCTCTCTTAGCATTTTCTAAAAGAGTTTCCGCTTCTTTTTCTAAGCCTTCTATCTTATTTTTAGAAGCACTTTGTATAGCCTTATAAAGTAATAAGCCAAGTATGACTAATACTATAATATCAACTATTATCCAAATAAGAACCTTATTCATATCCATAACAACACCTCCTCCATTCATATAAACTTATGTTTAAACGAAAATGTAGTAGGCATCACATTTAATCTTAACTGATATTTGAAATATGATAAAACCAGTATTTGTTATTATTTTATCTTAAAATTAAAATTATGTCAAGTTTAGTTATTTATTTGATAAACAAAATTTAATTGTTTACATTATTAATAATGTATTGATTTCTATGTTTTATTTTATAATTAATAAAAAAGTCGACAATAATAATATTTCAATATTATCACTATCGACTATTAGTATTAACATTTTTATCTAATTATATTCAATATATTATTAAAGTTTATTATTCTTTTGCAGTTTTATCTTTTGTAGTTTTATCTTTTGCAGTTTTATCTATAGCAACTTCTTTCATTATTGGAAGTTGAAACTTTTCTCTAATTTTATTTTCTATTTCTAATGCAATTTCAGGATTATCTTTTAGATATTGCTTTGCATTTTCTCTTCCTTGACCAAGTCTTATATCACCATAAGAGAACCAAGCTCCGCTCTTTTGAACCATTCCCTCTTTAACTCCAACATCAACTATATTTCCATTTCTTGATATACCTTCATTATACATTATATCAAATTCAGCTTGCTTAAATGGAGGTGCTACCTTGTTTTTCATTACCTTAACTCTTGTTCTATTTCCTACAATGCTTTCACCTTGTTTTATTGAATCTATTCTTCTAACATCAAGTCTAACTGAAGAATAGAATTTTAAAGCTCTTCCGCCTGTTGTAGTTTCAGGATTTCCAAACATAACTCCAACTTTTTCTCTTAATTGGTTTATAAATATAGCTACACAACCCGTTTTTTGTATAGTTCCCGTTAATTTTCTTAAAGCTTGTGACATAAGTCTTGCTTGAAGGCCAACGTGAGAATCTCCCATTTCACCTTCTATTTCCGCTCTTGGAACTAAAGCTGCAACTGAATCGACTACTATTACATCTATTGCACCTGAACGAACCAATGCCTCAGCGATTTCAAGCCCTTGCTCTCCTGTATCTGGTTGTGAAACTATAAGATTTTCTGTGTCAACTCCTAAATTTTTTGCATAACTTGGATCTAATGCGTGCTCAGCATCAATAAAAGCAACAGCGCCTCCAAGCTTTTGTGCTTCAGCAGCAATGTGTAATGCTACTGTTGTTTTACCTGAACTTTCTGGTCCATATATTTCTATTATTCTACCTTTAGGAACTCCCCCTACACCTAAAGCTATGTCCAAATCAAGACAACCTGTCGAAATAGTTTCTATATTTAATGAACTATTTTCTCCTAGTTTCATTATAGAGCCTTTACCAAACTGCTTTTCAATTTGACCCATTGCATTTTCTATAGCCTTTAACTTATCCATATCTATATTTCCCATATAGCACCTTCCTCTCTTTGCGAACATTTGTTCTACAATTAATTATAAAGTATTTCTTACTTATAGTCAACATATAATATTCATTTTAATATAAATATATAAATTTCAATAATTATTCAACATTTAAATAAATTAGCTATGCTAATCTTTAAGTTATAGCACTTTTCTATTTATATAATTTATTAATTAGAAACTATATATATTAAAAATATATTAAAAGTTCCAACTATCTAAGATGGAACTTTTATTTTTAATTATACCCATATTTCTATTTTTTAAACTACTTATTAGTATCTATTATTTTCATGTTTTTAGCAAAATAATCATATCCAGATATTATCGTCATTAGTACAGCTAAAAACAATGCAATCTTAGGTCCATATGTAATAACATTTTTAAATATATCACTTTCTGATACTAATGATATTAGATATTTTGAAGATGCTACATTTACTTGAATTAATAAAAATATTATGGCAATTATTTGAGTAACAGTTTTTAGCTTTCCCCAATTGCTTGCAGCAATTACTTTTCCTTCTGCTGCTGCTATAGTTCTAAGTCCTGAAACTGCAAACTCTCTCGCTATTATTACTACTGTAGCCCAAGCTGGTATAACTTGAAGTTCTACTAATGAAATTAGGGCAGCTGTAACTAAAAGTTTGTCTGCAAGAGGATCCATAAACTTTCCAAAATTGGTTACTTGATTTCTACTTCTTGCAATATATCCATCTAATTGATCAGTTAAAGACGCAATTATGAATATAAAAGTAGCTATGAAAGTTCCATATGGAATGTTTTTTACAGCAATAAATATTAAAAATATCGGTACCAAAAATATTCTTATCATTGTTAGCTTATTTGCTAAATTCATCGCATATCTCTCCTATTAAATCATACTCTAATGCTTCCTTAATTTTGACTTTCACAATATCGCCTTTTTTAAGACTTCTAACTTCATCAATTAATATACTTCCGTCAATTTCAGGTGCCATTTCTGAACTTCTCCCAATGAAATATTTCCCTTTTCTTCCTTCTATAATAGTATCATAAATCTTTGAAATTTTCAATTTGTTTAGTTCCTCAACAACATTTTTTTGAATTATCATAATCTTTTTTTGTCTTTGCTCTTTTGTATCTTCGTCTACCTGATTTTCCATATTAGCAGCTGGAGTTCCTTCTTCTTTTGAATATTTAAAAACTCCTACATTATCAAGTTTATAATCTTCTAAAAAATTGCACAGCTCATTAAAATCTGCATCTGTTTCTCCTGGAAATCCAACTATAAGAGAAGTTCTTAGAGTAATTCCTGGTATTCTTTTTCTTAATTTATCTATTATTCCTATTATAGCTTCCTTATTAGTTCTTCTCGCCATACCTCTTAGTATATTACTACTTATATGTTGTATTGGTAAATCTAAATATTTAACTACCTTAGGATTAATTGATATTTCTTCAATTAGTTCTTCTGTTATTTCTTCTGGATAACAATATAATAATCTTATCCATTCTACTCCATTTATATTTGAAATTTCTTTAATTAATTCATGAAGTTTATTTTCATTGAATATATCCATTCCGTAATATGTTAAGTCTTGAGCTATTAGAATAATTTCTTTTACTCCATTTTTAGTTAGATAATTAATTTCTTCTAGTATAGATTCTTTACTTCTACTTCTAAATTTTCCCCTTATTTTTGGAATTATACAATAAGTACAATAATTATCACAACCTTCTGCAATTCTTACATATGCAGTGTGCTTATCTGTAGTTAAAAGTCTTATTCCTTCGTTTATATTATCATCGCTATAATTCGTTGCAAGTAGCTTTCTTTCTCCTTTTATAAAATCTAATATAAGCTTATGCAGTTTCATATAGTCATTAACACCCATAAGAATATCAATTTCTGGCATAAGTTCTAAAAGTTCTTCGCCATATCTTTGAGCTAAACATCCTGTTGCTATAAGCATTTTACATTTATATTTATTTTTATATTCAGCCATCTCTAATATTGTATCTATTGATTCTTGTTTTGCACTTTCAATAAATCCACATGTATTGACTATTATTATTTCTGCCTCTCTAGGATCATTTGTTATTTCATAAAATTTATTTATAGTTCCAAGAATAAGTTCTGAGTCTACCCTATTCTTATCACATCCTAAACTTACCATACCAACTTTATATTTTTCCAAAGCTACTTCCTCCTACGTTTCCTAAATTCTTGATTTTTAGCCTAAATATTATTTTAATGTAGAAAAATAATATTTACAAGTTTTTTTAGTCATCCATATTTAATTCTTCTTTAGAAAGTAGAACTTGCCTTGGTCTGCTCCCATCTTTTTCGGATATAATACCTCTCTCTTCAAGTTCATCCATTATTCTTGATGCTCTATTAAATCCTATCCTAAGTTTTCTTTGTAAAAAAGATGTTGATGCTTGATTATATTCTATAACAATTTTTATTGCTTCATCTAAAAGCTCATCATTTTCTTCTATATCATCTGATTTTCCACTTTCCTTGCTTCCGTTTTCTATATGTTCAAGTATTGATTCTTCATAATCAACCCCAGCTTCTTCCTCTTTTATAAAACTTACTACTTTTTCTACTTCTTCTTCTGAAATAAACGCTCCTTGAACTCTAATAGGTTTGTTTTCACCTATTGGACAATATAGCATATCTCCTCTTCCTAGAAGTTTTTCTGCTCCAGTTGAATCTAGTATAGTTCTTGAGTCTATCCCTGATGAAACAGCAAATGAAATTCTAGATGGTATATTAGCCTTAATAACACCAGTAATTACGTCAACAGATGGCCTTTGAGTTGCTATTATCAAATGCATCCCTGCTGCTCTAGCCATTTGTGCTAGTCTACAGATATAATCTTCTACATCATTAGGGCACGCCATCATCAAGTCAGCAAGTTCATCTACTATCATAACTATATAAGGTAATTTTTCTTCAATTATACCTTTATCATAAAGAGAATTATAACTTTCAATATTCCTTACAGAGGAATCTGCAAATAACTTATATCTTTTATTCATTTCATTAACTGCCCAATTTAATGCTGCTGCAGCTTTTTTAGGATCTGTAACTACAGGAATTAAAAGATGAGGTATCCCATTATAAACACTAAGTTCTACAACTTTAGGATCAACCATTAATAGTTTAACTTCATTCGGACTGTATTTATATAATAAACTAACTATAAGAGTATTAATGCATACAGATTTACCTGAACCTGTTGCCCCTGCAATAAGCATATGAGGCATAGTTGCTAAGTCGCCAACTACACATTTACCCGCTATATCTTTTCCTAAAGCAAAAGCTAGTTTTTTATCTGAAGTTTCAAACTCCTTGGAATCTAAAACTTCTCTTAAAAATACTGATGTTTGCTTATTATTTGGTACTTCTATCCCTATAGCTGCCTTTCCAGGAATAGGAGCTTCCATTCTTACACCACTAGCTGCAAGTCCTAATGCTATGTCATCTTGAAGGTTCACTATTTTAGAAACCTTAACTCCTGGACTCGGTTGAATTTCAAATCTTGTTACTGATGGCCCTTTAGTCACTTGTACAACCTTTGCATCTACTCCAAAGTCATTTAGAATTCCTTCAAGCTTTCCAGCATTTTCTATAAGCTCTTTTTTATCTTCGCTTCTAAGCTTCATTTTGCTATTTATATTTAAAAGATCTACTGATGGATGTATATAAATTTTCTCTTCTTTTTTTTCATCTGTTAAACTTTCTTCTATCTCCTTACTTACTACATCCTTAACTGAGCTATCTAACTTCTCTTTTTTCTTAGGCTTTTCATCTTCTTTTACATTTTTATTAGCTTCTTTATTTGCCCTACTTTCATGATTTTCTTCATCAAAAACTTCGATATTAAATGGATTATTATTTTTATCTACTTTAAAATCTTCTTGATTACTTTCAATCGTACTTTCTTCTAAAGAAGAATTTTTCATAAAATCTAAAATTTTTATTTTATTATTTATTCCATTTATAAATTCTTCTCTTTCCTTTTCTTTTTCCTTAGGTATAACTTCTATTAAAGGTGCATTTTCTTTTTCTGCTGCTGATTCTATAGCCGCTTCCTTTTTTAATGCTTTATCTTTTTTGGCATTTTTACTTTTTTCTTTAAAATACATGATTATATCGTAGAAAGTTATATCAAATAGTAATACTGTTCCTATTACCCATATCGAAATGTATAATATATATGATCCTATATAACCAATAAGTTTACTTAGTGGATAAGCAAAGATATGCCCTATAAGCCCTCCATGCACCCCATTTATATTAACAACTTCTAACCAACTTTCATAAAATCCGCCTTTATTTTGTAATATATTAATACTACCAGTGGCGCATCCTAGTGTTATTGCTAATATAATAAGAGTAATTGCAAAAACTCTTCTTGTTACTTTTATACTTCCCTTTGATACAATTGTATAATACCCAAAATAAATTAAATATAACGGAAGAACAAAAGTGCTAACCCCTAATAATTTATATATTACTTTTCTTGATAAAACAGATAATGCACCTGCCCAAGTTGTATAAATCGCAATAGATAATAGCATACCTACTACTATATAAATTATTCCCTTAATATCTCCACTTTCTTTTAAATCATTGTTTTTTTTATTTGTGTCCTTTTTTTTGCTAGTATTTTTACTCTTAACTTTAGACAAAGAATCACCTCACTGTTTTCCCACTTATTGTAAACTAATTATTTACATAATATTATTATAAACATTAATAAAAAAAAAGCAATTTAAATAACTACTCATTATTCAAACCGCCTAAATTAATTTATAATCTTTTAAATATAAAATATATTTTTTATACTCTTTCATATCTATTATAATTATTCCTTAATATCCATTTCTTTTTTCTCTTCTTCCTCTTTTTCTTCTATTAATTGTTTTAATTTAGCCAATGCATCCTTAATCCCGCCTTCTTCATCTATAAGTCCACATTCTACTGCTTGACTTCCTATTAATATAGTACCCATATCATTCAATAACTCATCAGATTTTAACATCATTTCTTTTAATTCATTTTTATTTATTTTAGATGTTCTTACTATAAAATTATCTATACGCTCTTGCATTTTTTGAAAATAATTAAAAGTTTGAGCAACTCCTATAACAAACCCATTCATTCTTATTGGATGTACTATCATTGTTGCAGATGGTGTTATAAATGAGTAACTAGAAGATGTTGCAAGTGGGACTCCTATTGAATGACCACCTCCAATTACTATTGATACTGTAGGTTTAGATAAAGAATTTATCATTTCTGCAATAGCTAATCCTGCCTCCACATCTCCACCAACTGTATTTAATATTATTAATACTCCTTTCACTTTATCATTACGCTCCATTGAGATAAGTTGTGGAATTACATGTTCATATTTGGTTGATTTTGATTGAGCCGGAAGTACTTGGTGTCCTTCTATCTGGCCTATTATTGGTAATATCTGAATACTTTCATCTTGCTCTACTTCATTAGTAGTACCAAATTCTTTTATTTCTTCTCTTTTTTCTTTAGCTTCATTTAGTTTTTCTTCATCCTTTTCCATATCTTTATTTTCACTTTTTAATGAGTAAAAAAAATTTTTCATAATAAAATCCTCCTATACAATATTATTTTGTACAAGAGGATTTATTTTATTCACCTAATTTAAAAGCTTTATGAAGTAGATTAAGAGCTTTTATAATATTTTCAGATTTAATTAGACACCATATGGTCATATTTGAATCTGCTGTTTGTAATATATCTATTGAGTCCTCAGATAATGTCTTTATTATTTTAGCCATTATTCCTGGAACTCCAGTCATTCCAATTCCAACTATAGCTATGGTACTACAATTGTCCATTATACTATATTTTATATTCTGATCTTTAAGAACATTTTCTAATTTTTCTTTCTTACATGAATCTATAGTAAAAATTTGTTCAGTAGGAAATATATTTATAAGATCTAAACTTATATTATTTTTTGCTAAAGTTTCTAATAGGTTTCTGTAATTATCTTTATTGCTATTTTCTTTCAGCCTTACTGTTATTTGTGTTCTGTTATTTAAATGAGTTATCCCAGAGATAACTTTTTCCTTCCTGTTCATTCCATTGTTATTTACTAACGTGCCCTTACATTGACTCATTGTATTCTTTATAACTATTGGAATATTAGCCTTTCTTGCACATTCTACAGCTCTTGGATGTATAACTTTTGCCCCTTGATCTGCAAGTTGAAATACTTCGTTATAGCTTATAGTGTCTATTAATGATGCATCATTAACTATCCTTGGATCTGCAGTCATTATTCCATCTACATCTGTGTAAATCTCTATTTCCTCTGCATTTAAAGCTTGACCTAAAAGACATGCTGATGTATCACTTCCCCCTCTTCCAAGAGTAGTTAAATATCCTCTTTCAGTTATACCTTGAAATCCAGCAACAACTGGGACTTTTCCGATTTTCAAGATTTCTTTTATATCTTCTGTTTTTGTATAAATTAAATCTGCCTCTGAAAAATTATCATTTGTTATAATACCTGCTTGCCCACCAGTAAGTGGAACTGCTTGAATACCTGCATTTATTAGCATATTACTCATTACTACACTACTTATTATTTCTCCACAGCACATAAGCATATCAGTTGCTTGTAGGTTATTTCTTTTAAAATTATTATCTAGTAAAGATAATAATGTATCAGTAGCATAAGGCTCTCCCTTTCTTCCCATAGCAGATACTACTACTACAGTGGAAAATCCTTTATTTATTGCCTCTTTGACCTTAGATACTACTTGATTTCTTCTTTCTTCGGTAGATACTGATGTACCTCCAAATTTTTGTATAATTATTTTCAAGTAATAACCTCCCTAAGTTTCTACGCTCTTGCCCTCTTAATCTTATCTTTATCAGCTGAAACAACAATAACATTTGCTCCAATCTTAGTGACATAATTCCAAGGAATTTCTACATATTCCCTACCACCAAATAAGCCTAATTTACTTCCGGCAACAGCAGCAACTATAAATTGTAAATTCCCATTTTCATCAATTATAAAATCTAAGGCTTGTTGAGTATCATATTTTTCTGCTTCTTCTGTATTAAATATTTCATATCTTTCTAAATCACTAAGAAGCCTATATTTTGATTCTCTCTTAGATTCCTCTTCATAGTATTCTCCTCTTTTTTTATCTCCTCTTAACATAAGATTCACCTCCATACCATCTTATGTAAATCTTATGCTAATTAGAGATACTTTAGTACATAATATTCTAGTAAAGATTACATTCTTTTTATTCCATCTTTATTAGAATTGTCATATGCCTTTATATCTGGCTCTATAATTTGATTTAATTTCTCATACTCTATATCTTGACCTACATATGCTGAGCTTATTATGCCTGGTTTAAAGCACGTATCTAATACATAATTTATGTCATCGCTATTTATATTGTTAATTCTTTTTATTACTTCTTCTTGAGTTTTAATTTTGTTTTGAAGTAACATACTTTTTGCGTTAGAAAACATTCTAGATGAAGTACTCTCAAGACCTAATATATAACTCGCCTTTATCTTTTCCTTATTAATTTCTAGTAATTCATTTGATATTCCTTTATCCGCAAACTTTTTAAGTTCCTTATTAATAACATCCAAAGCCTTATCTGCAGATTGTTTACTTACTCCTGTATATATATTATTTATTCCAGTACCTAAATATGGCTGACCATAAGAATAAATAGTATAGCATAGTCCTAATTCTTCTCTTACATTTTGAAATAATATTGAAGATGCTCCTCCTCCAAATACATTATTTAATAGTACTAAAGAATATGCCTTTTCATGTGCATATGGTAATCCTTTAAAGGCTAAATTTATATGCAACTGTTCTATAGGCTTATTTGTATACTTACTTTGAGAAAGCAAAATTGGAGACTTGTATTCTGGTTTATAATCTCCTTCTCCTTTCCATGAACCAAAGTTTTCTTCTAGCATTTTCATTAGTTCCTTTTCATCAAACTTTCCACATACAGATACCACTGAATTATGTGGAGCATAATGAGATTTAACAAATTTTTTAATTTTTTTACTATTAAATGATTTTATATTTTCTATTGTTCCTAATATAGGATATGATAATGAATTTTCTCCAAAAATAGCTTTTGATGAATCATTATCTAGAACATCTTCTGGAGTATCTTCACTCATATTTATTTCTTCAATAACTACACCTTGTTCCTTTTCTATTTCTTCATCATCAAATTTAGAATTTAATATCATATCCGCTAATATTTCTATAGATAAATCTAAATGTGTATTTAATGCTTTAATATAATAGCAAGTTGCTTCCTTGCTAGTATAAGCATTTATTTGCCCTCCTACATTTTCTATCTGCTGAACTATTTCTTTTGAGGTTCTTTTTTCTGTACCTTTAAAAAACATATGCTCTATGAAATGAGAAATACCATTTAACTCTAATTCCTCATTTCTTGAACCATTTTGCACCATTACTCCCACACTTATTGAATTAACATGATCTATATATTCAGTTACAACCCTTAATCCATTTTTTAATGTATATATATTGTACATAGCTCCTCCTTGCTTTACACTTTTTTAATTTATTGTATATTACTATTATTCTATATTATTTTAGAGTTATGTAATACTAGTTTATTTATATTTAATTTAATTTTTATTATATGAAAATTTATTGAAAGGTAAATTTGCTCCTAAACTCAATTTATTCAAAGGAAAATAGATACTTACATAAATTCACTTGAAAATTAAATAAAAGAAGTCATAAAGAACTGATTTAAAAGATAAACTTCTTATAAAGCCATAAAATAAGAAAAAAGGCAATAAATTGCCCTTTACTAACTTTTTTACTATTCACTTTTTTCTTTTTTATCTTCTGAATCATCAGTTAAAGCATCTTTTCTTGAAAGATTTATTCTTCCTTGATTATCTATTTCTGTTACTTTAACTAATATTTCGTCTCCTACAGATACAACATCTTCAACTTTATTTACTCTTGCTTTATCTAACTTTGATATATGGCATAGTCCTTCCTTATTTGGAAGAATTTCCACAAAAGCTCCAAAGGTTGCTATTTTGGTTACTTTGCCTAAATAAACTTCCCCTGATTTAACTTCTTTAGTTAAACCTTCTATAATAGCTATCGCTTTATTAACGCCATCATGATCTGTCGAAGATACAAATACTGTACCATCTTCTTTAATATCGATTTTAACTCCAGTTTCATCAATAATTTTATTTATAACTTTTCCACCTGCACCTATAACGTCTCTAATTTTTTCTGGATCAATGCTTATTACTGAAGTTTTAGGAGCATATTTTGAAACTTCTTCTCTTGGAGTTGGAATACATTCGCTTATTTTATCTAATATATGAAGTCTAGCTTTTCTAGCACCCATTATAGCATCTTCTATTACTTTAAAGCTTAGTCCTTTTATTTTTGTATCAACTTGTATTGATGTAATACCCTCTACAGTTCCTGCAACCTTAAAGTCCATATCTGCAAAGAAATCTTCTATGCCTTGTATATCTGTTAAGACTTCTTCCCTTGAAAGATCTTCTGAAGTTATAAGTCCCATTGCTATACCAGCGGCCGGTCTCTTAAGCGGTACACCTGCATCTAATAAAGCTAAAGTACTACCACAAACTGAAGCTTGTGAAGTCGATCCATTAGAACTTAACACTTCTGATACTAATCTAATAGTATATGGAAACTCTTCTTCTGAAGGTATTAATGGCTCTAATGCTCTTTCGGCTAAAGCTCCATGACCTATTTCTCTTCTTCCTGGGCCTCTAAGAGGTCTTACTTCACCTACTGAATAAGCAGGGAAGTTATAGTGATGCATATATCTCTTAGATTCTTCTTCACCTATTCCATCAATTATTTGAATATCACCTACAGCACCCAAAGTAGCAACTGTCATTACTTGAGTTAATCCTCTTGTAAATAGTCCTGTACCATGAGTCCTTGGTAGTATTCCTACTTCACAAGATATTGGTCTAACTTGATCAAAAGCTCTTTCATCTGGTCTTCTATGGTGATTTAAAAGCATATCTCTTACAACTTCTTTTTGTAAGTTATAAATTATTTCCTTTATATCTCCTAAATTTTCTGGATACTTTTCTTCAAATTCTGCATAAACCTTTTCATTTACTTCGTCCATTGCAGCATTTCTTTCATCTTTATCACTTATCCACATAGCTTTTTTAATAATTTCACCAGCAAATTCTTTTATGTCATTTTCTAATTCCTTACTTGGTTTATATAACTCAGGAATCATTTTTTCTTTTCCAAATCTTTGCATAGCTTCTTCTTGAAACTTGATTATATCTTGACAACTATCAAATCCAAATTTAATAGCACCAAGCATAACATCTTCTGGAATTTCTTGACCACCAGCTTCAATCATCATAACTCTTTCATTAGTTGCACAAACAGTTAATTGAAGTTCACTTTCTTCTCTTTCTTTAGATGTTGGGTTTAAAATGAATTTTCCATTGATTAGTCCTACTTGCACAGCCGCAACAGGAGTTGTAAAAGGAATACTTGATAAGCATAATGATAATGACGCTGCATTAATTGCTAGAATTTCTGGTAGGTTATCCTTCTCAACTGATACTACTGTACAAACAACTTGAACATCATTCCTATATCCTTTTGGAAATAGTGGTCTTAAAGGTCTATCTACCGCTCTTCCAAATAATATAGCATTTTCTGAAGGTCTACCTTCCCTTTTGATAAATCCACCTGGGATTTTTCCTACTGAATATAATCTTTCTTCATATTCAACACTTAGTGGGAAAAAATCTATTCCCTCTCTTGGTTTTTCTGAAGCATTAACATTAGTTAAAATAACTGTTTCTCCATAACTAATAAATGATGCTATATTTGATAACATCCCAACTTTTCCAAATTCTAGTTTAAGTTCTCTACCAGCTATGGTTGTTTTCATTACATTGTTCATTTTGTAACCTCCCTTCAGGCTTGTATCTTATCATTTAAAATTGTTAAAATAATAGAGCGGCTTAAAAACCGCTCTAAAGACTATCTTCTTAAGCCTAATTTTTTGATTATAGCTCTATATCTTTCGATATCTTGGTCAGCTAAATAGTTTAAAAGACCTCTTCTTTGTCCAACCATCATTAAAAGACCTCTTCTTGAGTGGTGGTCTTTTTTGTGCATTTTTAAGTGACCTGTCAAAGAATTAATTCTTTCTGTTAATAATGCAATTTGCACTTCTGGTGATCCAGTATCTCCTTCGTGTCTTGCATGTTCTTTAATTATTTCTTGCTTTCTTATTGCGTCCATTGTTCGCACCTCCGTAAAATTATCCCCTATATCCATGAAATGAGATAGCACCCTCATATCTTAGAATTAGGTTCTTCTTTGCTATTATAACAAATGATATACATATTGTAAATTATAAATTTACATAATTAAACTACTATATCTTTATCTATAGCAAATTTTTCATCTTGCTTAATTTGTTCTATTAATTCTTCTAAAGAATTAAATTTTATTTCATCTCTTATTCTTTCAATAAAATAGACCTTAATCTCTTGTCCATAGATTGTATCATTAAAGTTCAATATAAATGTCTCTATAGTTAATTGTTTCCCATTTACTGTTGGATTATTCCCAACTGATGTAATTCCTTTGAAAATTTTTTTATTATATTCTATATTTGTATAGTAAACACCTTTTTTAGGAATTATCATCTTTCCATCAAATTGTAAATTTGCAGTTGGAAACCCTATAGTTCTACCTAATTTTTTCCCATGAATAACTTTTCCCTTAATTAAATATGGTTTAGATAGCATTTTAGTGGCTTCTTTCACATCACCTTCTAAAAGTATCTTTCTTATTCTGGTACTACTTATTACATCACCATTATAAGTATAAGGCTCCATTATGTATAACTCATATTCATATTTATCTTGAAGATTTTTTAGCAACTCTATATCACCTAAGTTTTTATATCCAAACTTAAAATTAAATCCAACTATAATTCCTTTTACATTATAGTCTAAACAAAGAAGCTTTATAAAATCTTCTGCAGACATTGACATGAATTCTTTATTAAAACTTTTAAGAACGACTATATCTATATTTTCCTCTTCTAAATACTTTAACTTTGTTTCTAGATCCATAATTAATTTAGGTGAACTTTCTGGTTTAACCAATGTTTTAGGATGGTTCTTATATGTAAACACCATACTTTTCCCATTCTTTTCCTTTGCAACCTGAACAGTTTTTTTTACAAGAGATAAATGACCATAGTGAAGTCCATCAAAACTTCCTAGTGCAACATAAATTTCACTTTCTTTATTATTCATAATAATATCATCTATTACTACCATATCCTGCTCCCCTAATTAATTAATAATTTTTCTATCTTAAATCCTTGATGATCACTTTTCCCAAGACCGATGAAATTATTATTCTCATCATAAACCCTATATAATTTTCCTATTTCAGCTTTTTCTTTAGTAAGCCTTTTATCGAAAACCTTAACTCCATTAATTAAAAGTTTTGAAAATTTATTTGAAATCACTAATTTTTCATAGCTATCTAATGCATCTTCTATGCTTATAATATAATCTTTTATGTTTTCAGAGTTTATATCTTCTATATTAATAGATTTTTCTTCAGTAAATTTAGATGTTTTACTTCTTTTAAGCTTTGTCATTGTTGCTCCAACTTGTAGATCTTCCCCAATGTCATAACAAAGACTTCTTATATACGTTCCTTTGGAACATATAACTTTCATACTAATATATGGATTATTTATTCTCACATCTTCTATTTTATGGATACTTACAAGCCTGCCTTTTCTTTCAACTTCAATTCCTTTTCTTGCAAGTTCATAAAGTCTTACTCCATTTTGCTTTATTGCTGAATACATAGGGGGTATTTGAGAGTATTCTCTTTCAAAAGAATAGATAGATTTTAATATTTCTTCATTTTCTATATTAGATGAATCCTTTTCTTGTATTACATCTCCTTCTAAATCATATGTAGTAGTTTTTATTCCAAGTTTAAATTCTACTTCATATATTTTATCACTGTTCATTATATAATCAATAATCTTTGTTCCCTTACCTATACACACAGGTAGGACTCCACAGGCTTCTGGATCTAACGTGCCTGTATGTCCAACCTTTCCTGTTCCTGCTACTTTTTTAATTTTCCTAACAACATCAAAGGAAGTCATTCCAGTATTCTTAAAAATATTAATTACACCATCCATTACAATAACTCTTTCTCTATTTCTTCTAGAATTTTATCTTTAGCTTCTTCTAACTTTATTCCTTTTAAAGTTATTCCTGCCGCCTTAACGTGACCCCCGCCACCTAATCTTTCAGCTATATTCCTAACATCAAATTTATCTTTTGATCTTAAACTTACTTTAGTTCCATTTTCTACTTCTTTAATTAATGCAGCTACTTCTACACCCTTTATTTGTAATCCAAAAGATATTATATCCGAAGTATCACCTATTTCTATTCCAAGTTCATTGCCATAAGAAATTGGAATTTTAATTAATGATACTTTTCTATCAAGTAGAAGCTCCATACCATTTAAGGCTTTACCTATTAATCTAATTTTTTCAAAACTTTTGTTATCAAAGAGATTTTGATGTATATACGTATTATTTACTCCGATTTTTTTTAACCTTGCTGCTATAGTATGTGTTCTAAAAGTTACATTTGAATGCCTAAAAGCTCCAGTATCTGTAACTAATGATGTATAAAGACAAGTTCCTATATTTTTTATAGAATCAGTTTCTTCATTAAAATTTAAACCTAATTCTTCTAAAAGTTCAAAAACTATTTCTGCTGTCGCAGCCGCATCTGTATCTATATAATTTAATTCACCATAATTATCATTTGAAACATGATGATCTATATTTATTATGCTTCCTTTAAAAGTATTTAGGTCGGCAGATATTCTCTCATAATTTCCACAATCTAACACTACAACTATTGAAGTATCTTCTGTTGCAGATGTTAAATTTCCAGTAGCTTCCTTTGCTCCTTTAAGAAATTGAAGGTTTTCTGATATTATATCTTTTGAAATTAAATAAGCGTCTTTTTTTAATTTCTTTAAGGCATTTAATAGTGCAAGTGCACTACCTACTGCATCACCATCAGGTGATACATGATAGGTAATGCCTATTTTTTTACTATCTAAAATTATCCTGCTTATATCTTGTAAATTATTCATTTACTTTTCTTTAACTTTTTCTATAAGTTCTTCTATTTTCATACTATAGCTTATAGAATCATCAAGTTCAAATAGTATTTGAGGGGTATTTCTCAAATTCATTCTTTGACTTACTTCTTTTCTTATATATCCACTTGCACTTTTTAATGCTGCAAAAGTCTCATTTTTCTCTTCTTCACTTTTTCCATATATACTTACAAATACTTTTGCATATCTTAGATCCTTTGTAACTTTGACTTCTGTAATTGAAACCATAGCCGTCATTCTAGGATCTTTTATTTCATCTCTTATTATAACGCTTATTTCTCTTCTAACTTCTTCGTTAATTCTTCCGCCTCTGTAATTAGCCATTTAAATCACCTCTTTAATTAAAGCTGCTTTCTTTCAATTGCTTGCATGCTAAATGACTCTATTACGTCACCTTCTTTTATATCATTAAATTTCTCAACACTTAGACCACACTCATAGCCTGCATTTACTTCTTTAACGTCATCTTTAAATCTCTTTAATGAAGCTAAAGTTGATTCAAATATTACTATTCCATCTCTTATAACTCTAACTTCTGAGTTTCTTAATATCTTACCATCTGTAACGTAACATCCAGCAATTGTTCCTACATTTGAAATTTTATATACTACTCTTGCTTCTGCTTTACCATTTACAACTTCTTTATATTCTGGATCAAGCATTCCAATCATTGCTGATTTAACATCTTCTATTGCATCATATATTATTCTATATGTTTTAATTTCGACTCCTTCTTTATCTGCAATTATTGTTGCATTTGAATCTGGTCTTACATTAAATCCTATAAGTAGTGCATTTGATGCAGTTGCAAGTGTCACATCTGTTTCTGTTATTGCACCAACTCCACCATGAATTACTCTTACCTTAACATCTTCTGTTGAAAGTTTTTCTAAAGACTGTTTTATAGCTTGAACTGATCCTTGAACATCAGCTTTAACTATTATACCAAGTTCTTTAACTGTTCCTTCTTGAATTTGGTTATATAAATCTTCAAGAGATACTCTATTAGCTGAATGGAAGCTCTCATCTTTGATTTTTTGCTTTCTAAGTTCAGCCATATTTCTAGCTGTTTTTTCATCTTTAACAACAGTAAATCTATCTCCTGCTGCTGGTACTTCTGAAAGTCCTAAAATCTCTACTGGTATTGATGGCCCAGCTTTTTTTATACTCTTTCCTTTATCATCAAACATTGCTCTAATTCTACCGTATGTAGACCCAACTAATATTGAATCTCCAACATGTAATGTACCATTTTGAATAAGTAGTGTTGCAACAGCTCCTCTACCTTTATCAAGTTTAGCTTCTATCACTGTACCCTTAGCTTTTCTCTTTGGATCAGCTTTAAATTCTGCCATCTCTGATGTTAATAAAACCATTTCTAATAATTGCTCTAAATTTTCACCTGTTTTAGCTGATACAGGAACACAAATAGTATCTCCACCCCAGTCTTCAGCTACTAATTCATATTCTGTTAATTCTTGTTTAACTCTTTCTATATTAGCTCCTGGTCTATCTATTTTATTTATAGCTACTATAATAGGAACTCCTGCTGCCTTACAATGACTTATAGCTTCCTTAGTTTGTGGCATTATTCCATCATCTGCTGCAACAACTAAAATAACTACATCTGTAACTTGAGCACCTCTTGCCCTCATTGCTGTAAAAGCTTCATGTCCTGGTGTATCTAAAAATGTTAACTTTTCTCCATTTAGGTTTACAGTATACGCACCAATATGTTGAGTTATTCCACCCGCTTCGTGTGCAGTAACATTTGCTTTTCTTATAGCATCTAATAATGAAGTTTTACCATGGTCAACGTGTCCCATAACAGTAACAATAGGAGGTCTCTTTACTAGATTTTCTTCAATTACATCTTCTTCTTCAACTATTTCTAGCTCTTCTTTTTCTTCTTTTTTTACAACTAAACATTCATATTTTTCACATACTTTTTCAGCTGTTGCAAAATCTATTTCTTGGTTAATAGCAGCCATAACTCCTGTAAAAATAAGAGTCTTTATAACATCTGCTGTTGGTTTTCCAAGCTTTTCTGAAAGTTCTTTAACAGTTATTGTCTCTCCTATTTCAACAACTCCAGATCCACCTTCTCCAATCACGTCTTCTTCTTCTTCTGATTTTTTCTTCTTTCTCTTTTTAGCTTGATTATTAACTTCTTCTGCTAATATCTCTTCATATTCATCAACTATAGTTTTGTTATCTGAAGAATTATTTTCTCCAATTAATTCTTTAATTAATTCTGCATCTTCATCTTCTATAACGCTCATATGATTTTTTACATCAACACTAAATTCACTCATTAATAATTCTATAAGCTCTTTTGAACTTATTTGCAGTTCTTTTGCCAATTCATATACTCTGATTTTTGACAATAAAATCACCCCCGGTTAAATTTTAACTTTTTCCTCTTCGTAAAGGGTATAAAGTTTTTTTGCCATATTTTCATCTGTTACAGCTATTATCTTCACTTCTTCTCTTCCAATTGAAAAACCTAATTCTTCCTTTGAAAAATCCTCTATTAGCCTTATATTTTTTGCTATACAATGGTTTTTAAACTTTTTTCTGGTACTATCAGATGCATCGTTAGATATTATAAACAAAAAAATGTTTTTTCTATTTCTTTGTTCATCGCATTTACTATACCCTTCAACTAAATTTCCTGATCTCTTTGCTAATCCTAGAAAATTAAAAAATTTATTCATTTCCTATTTCTTCCCTTAATCTATTATATATAGCCTCATTTATAGCTATATCTAAGTTTCTTGACAACCTTTTAGTTTTAAAAGCTTTTTCTAAGCATTCTTTATCTTTGCAGATATATGCACCTCTGCCTGATTTCTTTCCAGTCAAATCAACTGAAACTTCATTTTCCGGGCTTTTTACAACCCTTATAAGTTCTTTTTTAGGTTTCATTTCCATGCATCCTGTGCACATTCTTAAAGGAATTTTCTTTACCTTCATAAAAATCCTCCCCTTACTCTAAATTTTCTTCTGCTTTTAATGCTTCTGCTTGAGATTTACTTTTAATATCTATTTTCCAGTTAGTTAATTTTGCTGCAAGCCTAACATTTTGCCCTTCTTTTCCTATAGCTAATGATAATTGATTATCATCTACCACAACTTTCGCAGATTTTGAATCTTCAAAAGCTACAACTTCTAAAACTTTGGCAGGACTTAATGAAGCTGCTATAAATTCTTCTGGATTTTTGCTCCATTTTATTATATCTATTTTTTCGCCTTTAAGCTCATTTACTATATTTTGAACTCTAACTCCTTTTGGGCCAACACATGAACCCATTGGATCTACATTTTCATCATTTGAATAAACTGCTATTTTACTTCTTGATCCAGCTTCTCTTGATATACTCTTTATTTCTACAACACCTTCGTATATTTCAGGTACTTCTAATTCAAAAAGTCTTTTCACTAATCCAGGATGAGTTCTTGAAACTAATATTTGAGCTCCTTTTGAGCCATTTTTAACTTCTACAACATATAGCTTTACTCTTTCGTTAAATTTATATTCTTCACCTGGAATTTGTTCGTTTGGTCCAATAGAAGTTTCTATTCTCCCAAGATTTACAAATACATTACCTTTGTCTTTTCTTAGTACAGTTCCGGTAATTATATCATATTCTAATTCCTTATATTCTGAATATACTATGTTTCTTTCTGCTTCTCTTATTCTTTGAGTTACTACACCTTTAGCAAGTTGAGCTGCTACTCTTCCAAAATTCTTTGGAGTAACTTCTAAATCAACTATATCATCAAGATCATATCTTACACTTACGTCCTTAGCATCTTCTAAACTTATTTCAGTTACATCATCATATACGTCTTCAACTACAACCTTTTGAGCATATACATGAATTTCTCCTGTTTCTCTATTTATACTTACTTTAACATTTTGTGCTGAAGTTGTCGGACTAGCGTAATTTTTTTTATATGCTGCAACTAAAGCATCCTCTATAGTAGTAAAAATTAAATCTTCGCTAATCCCCTTATCTTTAACAATTTCTTTAAGAGCACTTATAAACTCTTGGTTCATTTTAATATCCTCCTTATTATATTTCCCCTTCTAAATTGGCTGATTTTATTTTATCCTTTGGAATTGTAACTAATTTGTCAGCTTCAACTACAATCGAATCATCATTTACTTCTTTTAATATGCCCTTTACATTTTTTCTTCCATCTAATGATTTTGTAAATCTAACCATTATTTCTTTTTCTATTTGTTTTTTAAAATGATCATCTGTAAATAATCCTCTATTTAATCCTGGTGATGATACTTCTAGAAAATATGCTTCTTTTATTGGATCTTTTTCATCCATGACATCGCTTACTCTTCTTGATAAAGCTTCACAGTCAGATAAAGTTATACCACCATCTTTATCTATATATATTCTTAAATAATATTCTCCATTTTCTTTTACATATTCAATGTGATAAATCTCATACTTTAATTCTTCTGCTATAGGTCTTACTAATTGATCAATAGTTTCCAATAATGCATCAACTTTCATATTACCCCTCCTTTGCTATATTCAGTTTTAATTTTAAAGATTTACTAAACTCTTAACTCCCTATAAAAAAAGCAACTATTTTAGTTGCAATTAAATAGAAAAAGCGGGCATTTATCACTCCCACTCACATTTTCTAGCTATTAGTAAATTACTTCTTTAATTATCCTATCATAATTTCCTAAATAATACAAGGGGTAGCAATAAATTATTACTTTTCTTATATTTATTACTTGCCCCATATATATTGTTTTTATACTTATTTTAAAATAATGATAATTGATTTGTTTCTGACATTCCCTCAAGACACCCATGGTTGCTTAAAGTTTCTATTACCGTCTTCGAAACCTTTGACCTTATTCTTAAATCTTCTTTAGATATAAATTCACCTTGTTTTCTAGCTTCAACTATACTTTTTGCAGCATTTTCTCCAACTCCCTGAAGCGCACTAATAGGAGGTCTTATTCCATCCTTTTCAATTGTAAATTTTGTTGCTTCCGATATATATAAATCTACTTTCAAAAAATTTAGCCCTCTTGCATAAAGCTCATAAGAAAGCTCAAGTACAGTAATTAATCCCTTATCTTTTGCAGTAATCTTATTTCCTAGTTCATAAAGCTCATCTAATTTTGCTTTTATAGCCCCTGGACCTTTACAAATAAGCTCTGCATCAAAATCATCCGCCCTTACAGTAAAATATGTAGCATAATAAGCTTCTGGATAATACACTTTAAAATATGCTATTCTTACAGCCATCATAACATAAGCAACTGCATGCCCTTTAGGGAACATATACTTAATTCTTTTACATGATTCTATATACCAATCAGGAACATTATTTTCTTTCATTGTTTTCTCAAACTCTTCCGTTAGCCCTTTACCTTTTCTTACACTTTCCATTATAGTAAAGGCCATTTTAGGTGGAACTCCTGCATACATTAAATAAACCATGATATCGTCTCTTGTAGATATACAATCTTTAAGAGTTGTATATCCTTCTTTAATAAAGTATTGTGCATTATTAAGCCATACATCTGTTCCATGTGAAAGTCCAGATATTCTAACTAAATCGGCAAAACTCTTAGGTTGAGTATCAACAAGCATCCCTCTAACAAATTTCGTTCCAAATTCCGGAAGTCCATAACTACCAACTTCACAGCCTAATTCTTCCTTAGTTACTCCTAATGCATCTGGAGAAGTAAATAATGAAATAACCTTTTTATCATTTAATGGTATGGTTTTGGGATCAACTCCTGTTAAATCTTGAAGCATCCTAATCATGGTAGGATCGTCGTGCCCAAGTATATCAAGCTTAAGTAATCTACCTGATATAGAATGATAATCAAAATGAGTAGTTGTAACATCTGAAGTTGGATCATCTGCTGGACGTTGTATTGGTGTAAAATTATAAATTTCATTATCACTTGGAACAACCATAATACCACCTGGATGTTGTCCTGTTGTTCTTTTTATTCCTGTACAGCCAATAGTCAATCGTTCAATTTCAGCAGTTGAAGTTCGTATTCCTCTCTCATCAAGATATTTTCTTACATATCCATAAGCTGTTTTTTCAGCAACTGTGCCTATTGTTCCTGCTTTAAAAACATATCCTTTTCCAAATAGAACTTCTGTATATTTATGAATTTCTCCTTGGTTATCACCCGAAAAGTTAAGATCTATATCCGGCTCTTTATCCCCTTCAAAACCTAAAAAGGTTTCAAAAGGTATATCATGACCATCCTTTATATATTTAACTCCACATTTAGGACAATCCTTATCTTCTAAATCAGCTCCTGAACTAACAGAACCATCTAAGAAAAATTCAGAATTTTTACAGCTAGGACAAACATAATGTGGAGGTAATCCATTAACCTCTGTTATATTTGACATCGTAGCAACAAAAGATGAGCCTACCGACCCTCTTGAACCAACCAAATATCCATCTGCCAAAGATTTTGCCACTAATTTTTGAGCTATTAGGTAAAGAACTGCATATCCATTACTTATAATAGAATTCAATTCCTTATCTAATCTTTTTTGAACTATTTCAGGTAAGGGATCTCCATATATTGAATGTACTTTTTTCATTGTCATTTCCCTTATTTCTTCATCTGCACCTTCAATTTTAGGTGGATATGTTTCATCTGGTATTGGCTTTAAAACATCTATTGAATCAGCAATTTCTCCTGGATTGGTTATGACAACTTCTTTTGCCCCATTTTCCCCTAAATATGAAAATTCTTTTAGCATCTCTTCGGTTGTTTTCAAATATAAAGGTGGTTGATTATCCGAATCTGAAAATCCTTGTCCTGCCATTATTATTCTTCTAAAAACTTCATCTTGTGGTTCTAAAAAATGAACATCTCCAGTTGCAACAACAGGCTTATTTAATTCTTTTCCCAAATTATATATTTTAGTATTTAGTGTTCTTAATTCATTTTCATCTTTTACATTTCCTTTTGCAATAAGATATGCATTATTTCCTATAGGCTGAATTTCTAGGTAATCATAAAATCTCATTATATCTTTTAACTCTTCATCTGACTTACCATCTAAAACTGCTCTATATACTTCACCAGCCTCACAAGCAGAACCTATAATAAGGCCTTCTCTCATTTCCATAAGCTTACTTTTTCGAATTCTTGGATTTTTATGAAAATTATCTATATGTGCTTCTGACACAAGTTTATAAAGATTTTTCATCCCTTCTTGAGTTTTAGCAAAGATTATTATATGATATGTTTTTTCTTTCTTAATATCCATTTTTTCTAAGAATTCTTTATTCAAGTCATTAAGTTTATTAATATTTAACTCTTCTATCATTTTCTTTATTGATATTAAAAAGATTTCTGCTGTCGCCTTTGCATCATCTACTGCTCTATGGTGATTTTGCAGTGAAACTCCTAAATGTTTTGCTACTAAATTTAACTTAACTCTTTTTAATTCTGGATATAAAAATCTTGCAAGCGGAACTGTATCAACTATAGTAGAATTAAACTCAAGACCTAAATCATTGCAGTTCTTTTTTATAAATCCTGTATCAAAAGCAGCATTATGAGCTACAACAGCCGAATCCTTTATAAATTCCATGAATTTAGGTAAAACAACTTCTATAGGGTCTGCATCTTTTACCATTTCATCTGTTATTCCTGTAAGTTCTGTTATATTATACGGAATTCTACATTTAGGATATATAAATTCACTAAAGGTATCTATTACTTCTTTTCCTTTAATTTTTACAGCACCTATTTCAATTATTTTATCATTTTTAGATGAAAATCCTGTAGTTTCTATATCAAATACTACATATGTATCATCAAAACTTTGTCCCTTATCATTTAATGCTATAGGTATTCCATCATTAACTAGATATCCTTCTACACCATATAATACTTTAATCTTATTTTTTTTAGCTGCAATTTGAGCATCTGGAAAAGCTTGAACGACACCATGATCTGTTATTGCAATAGCTTTATGCCCCCACTTAGCCGCTCTTTCTATTAATTTTGTAGCTGATGTAATTCCATCCATAGCACTCATAGCCGTATGACAATGAAGCTCAACTCTCTTTTCTTCAGATCCATCCATTCTCTCTATTTTGCCCATTTTTAAAATATCTCTTCCCATTATTACTACTTCTCTTGCATAAGTATCATAAATGGCTTCTCCTCTTACTTTACAGTAAAGTCCTTTTTTAACATTATCTAATACTTCTTCAGTTTCTTGTGGCTTTAAAAAGCATTTTACAGTTATTGAGCTTGTATAGTCTGTAACAAAGAAGGTAAGAATTATTTTGCCTGTTTTCGTTTCAACTATATCTGTCTTAAAAACTTCACCTATAACAGCAACAACTCCAGAAGTTTCATCAATTTCCTTTATTGAAATAGCTTCTTGACTTATACTTCTCCCTAAAATGCTATTTTCACTTTTAGGTTCTCTTTTGAATTCTCTTTTTTCATAAGTTTTCTTAGGTTTAGCATTTTGTTTTTCTTCATTTTGTTTATTGGTAGATTGTGCTGAAATATTTCTTCCACTAAATATTTCTTTTAAAACTTCTTTTTCTTTTTTAATTTTTTCATTATAATTGCCTTCTACTTCTAAGCTGCTATCATATTCTAAAGTTACTTTACTTTTAACTCCAAAGATATTTTCAATATTAAGAGCAATTTGTTTAGGAACTTCTTTAATATTTAAATGTTCATTTATTTTTTCATACCCACTTTTTATAGTTAAAATATTTCCTTTTGTAGTCTTTAAGCCTTTAGTTAAAACAACTTTTGACAGAGGAATTCTTTGCATAATGCCTTCTATTACTTCAGACCAATGCTTTTCAATTATTTCTTCTATAGTTAGGGTAGATATATCTCTATAAAATAATACCTCTATATCTATTTCTATTCCTAAGGTTTTTTTAATAGCTTTCTTTACATCAGCTTCTTCTTCATTATTTAGTCCATCTTTTCCTCGTAATACTACTTTAAGAAGATTACTTTTTTTCAAAAATTGGAATCTTACTATATTTATTTCTTTATCTTCTAAGGATTCATTTTTATTAATCTCCTTTTTTATAAGCTTTAAAGCATTTTCACTCAAATAAACAACACCTCCTATACAATTAAGAATTAGTAATGGATAATGCATAATTAATACTATACAGTTTAATATTTATCGATTGAAATTTAACGAAATAATTGACAATGTTAATGTTAACTAAGTATTTATTCAAACTTAATTTTTCATTACTCATTGTCAATTACTTTAATTACATATTTTCTATTTCTTTCATTAATTCTTCAATTAAATCTTCTTCTTTGACCTTTTTTACGATTATACCCTTTTTGAATATTAAACCTTCTCCTCTTCCACCAGCAATTCCAATATCTGCTTCTCTTGCTTCTCCTGGTCCATTAACAGCACATCCCATTACAGCAACTTTAATATTTTTATTTATACTTTCTAATTTTTTCTCCACTTCTTGTGCTATTTTTATAAGATTTATTTGAGTTCTACCACAAGTAGGACAAGATATAAATTGCAAGCCGCTTTCCCTTAATTTCAGAGCTTTTAATATTTCTTTAGCTACTTTTATTTCTTCAATTGGATCGCTAGTTAAAGATACTCTAACAGTATCACCTATACCTTCAGCTAAAAGTGTACCAAGTCCTATACTTGATTTTATAGTTCCTCTAAAAGGTGTTCCTGATTCAGTTACCCCTAAATGAAGAGGATAATTACAACTTTCGCTCATTAATCTATAAGCTTCTATCATCATTACAACATCTGATGATTTTATAGATATAACTATATCATAAAAATTTAATTCTTCTAATATTTTAACATGTCTTAAAGCTGACTCTACTAATCCCTTTGCAGTTGGTTTTCCGTCTCTTTCTAATATATCCTTTTCTAAAGAACCTGAATTTACGCCAATTCTAATTGGTAAACTTTTAGCTTTTGCAGCTTCTGCAACTATCTTAACTTTTTCTATACTTCCTATATTGCCTGGATTGATTCTTAAAGCAGATACTCCATTTTCAATAGCCGCCAAAGCTAATTTATAGTCAAAGTGTATATCAGCAACTACAGGGATAGGTGAATTTTCACATATATCTCTTAGAGCTTCCGCAGCTTTCATATCAGGAACTGCACATCTTATTATCTCACATCCTGCTTTATATAAATAATCTATTTGTTTTAGCGTTGCTTCTGCATCTCTTGTATCTGTATTAGTCATTGATTGAATAGATACAGGAGCATCACCTCCTATATAACAACTTCCAACTTTAACTTTTCTTGTTTTTTTTCTTTCCATTTTATTTTCTCTCCTAAATTTGTATAGGGAATAATATATCCTTTATTGTAACTACTATCATAAGTCCAAAAAGTAGCATTAATCCAACGTAGTTCATTGCCCCAACTACCTTATCTGGAACTTTTCTTCTTGTAATAAGCTCTATTAATAATATTACAGTCCAACCACCATCTAATGCTGGGAATGGTAGCATATTAAATACAGCTAAGTTTATACTTATGAAAGCTACAAAATACATAAGATTCCATATACCATTTTTTGCGGCTTCACTTGACATTCTAATTATAGATACCGGTCCCCCTACATCAGTCTTAAAGTTTACATTTCCTGTAATCATCATTTTTAGACCTTTATAGGTTTGATTTACTACAGATGCTGTTTCCTTAAAACTTTGTTTAAAACTTTGAACAATTCCCGGTTTTTCTATTCTTTGAAATTCAAAGCCTATCATATATCTTTCTCTATCGCTTTCCTTTACTAGTTTAGGAACAACAGTAATTTCTTTTTTCTCCCCATTTCTTTCTATTAAAAAGTTAATTGGCTTATCTTTAGCCAAATTTATACCTATTGTTAGGTCATCAGCTGAAAAAACCTTACTTCCATTAACTTTTAAAAATTCATCACCTTTTTGTAATCCAGCTTCTATAGCAGGCATATTTTCAGATAAATTTTTTACTGTCGGTAAACTATAACCAAATTTATTTAAAAACACCGTAAATATTATTATAGCAAACAAAAAGTTCATCGTTGCTCCTGCTATAATTACACTTATCCTTCTAAGAGGTGACTTTGAAGAAAAACTTCTTTCATCTTGAACTTCTTCTTCTTCCCCCATCATTTTAACATATCCTCCAATAGGAAACAAACCTATTGAATATTTTGTTTCTTTTCCTTGAGTTGAAAATATTTTTGGGCCCATTCCAATAGCAAATTCTTCAACCTTTATTTTATTTAACTTTGCCATAGTAAAATGACCAAGTTCATGAACTATTATAAGTAAACTAAACCCTAATAACGCGTATATTATATACAATCTCTCTCTCCTCCTAACTCCATTTTAACCTTATATACTCTCTTACTTTTTTATCTAACTCAATTACATTTTCTAGAGTGACTTTTTTTAATTTTTCCTCTTTAAAGTATTCTAAAGATTCTTCAATTATTTCTGAAACTTGTAAAAATTTTATTTTTTCTTCTAGTAATAAAGCTACAGCTTCTTCGTTAGCACCATTTAATATACATGGAGCTAAGCCACCTTCTTTTCCAACTTTATAAGCAAGTTTCAAGCATTTAAAAGTTTCCAAATCAGGTTTCTCAAAAGTTAGCGTTCCAATTTCATAGAAATTAAGTTTTTCTGCTATAGCATGTTTTCTTTCTTTTTTATTAATTGCATATTGAATTGGTAACTTCATATCTGTTGAGCCTAATTGAGCAACCACACTTGCATCTTTATATTCTACCATAGAATGAATTATACTTTGAGGGTGAACTACAACTTCTATATTTTCATATGGACAATTGAATAAAAAATGTGCTTCAATAACTTCAAGACCTTTGTTCATAAGTGTTGCTGAATCAATAGATATCTTTTGCCCCATATTCCACTTTGGATGCTTAAGCGCCTCTTTAACGCTAACACTTTTTAAATATTCAGTATCCTTTCCTCTAAAAGGCCCTCCAGATGCTGTTAGAATAATTTTGCTCACATCCTTTTCAGTATACCCATTTAATGCTTGGAATATAGCACTATGTTCTGAATCTACTGGAAGTATATCAACTCCCATCTCTTTTGCTTTATTTATAACAAGTTCTCCAGCCACTACTAAAGTTTCCTTATTTGCTAAAGCTATATCTTTTTTAGCTTCAATAGCTTTCATTGTCGGTCTTAAACCAATCATTCCTACAACAGAAGTCACAACCATATCTATTTCATCTAAGGATGCAATTTTCTCAAGTCCTTCTATGCCTGAGAAAACTTCTATCATTAACTTATTTACTGAACAATAATCTTTAATTGATTTATAACTTTCTTCATCCATCATAGCTACGTATTTAGGACTAAATTCATTTATTATTTCCTTAATCTTTTCAACAGAAGAATTAGCACTTACTCCTATAAGTTTTATTTCTTTATTTGAGTTTCTTATTACTTCTAAAGTTTGTGTGCCTATAGAGCCTGTAGCTCCTAAAATTGAAATTTTTCTCATATTTACCTCCTAAGTACTCAGTATTTAACTGCCGTAAATCATATCTTTTGCAATTATGCTATAAATTGGTCCTGATATTATACCAATAAACCCAAACATTTTTACCCCTACATAAATCGATATTATTACTATTAAAGGATGAATGGCTAATTTATTACTTAAAAATTTAGCTTCAAGTATTTCTCTTGTCAAACGCTCTAATAAATATAATGCAATTAATCCAAATACTAATAAATATCTCTTCATTACAATATTGTATATTATAATTGGTATAAAAACAATTGTTGTTCCAACAAAAGGAAGTATATCTAAAATGGCACATAAAATTCCCAAAAAAATACTATTATGTATTTGAAGCACCTTAAAACCTAAAATTATTATACATGCACTTAATATTATCAATTTAAGTTCAACTTTGAATACTTCTTTTAAATTTTTTATTTTTTTAGAAAAATTAATTATTATTTCATTAGGAAATAAATTTTTTAATAAATCATAAATCTTATTTTTATCTACTAATATAAAATAATCTACTATATTTGCTATAAAATATGATACGATTCCGCCCCCTGTAACTATAGCACCTTGCATAATCATATTACTATTAAGAAAACCACTTAATGTTTGCAAAATTTTATTTAAATCGAAGTTTAAAAGTACTTTCATATTAGTAATGAAAGCATCTACCTCTTTCATATTATTTCTATAAAATTTATAGAACATTTCCAATATTGTATTGCCGAAATAAAATACTATCATGAATATTCCTAAGTTTACTATAAGCAAACTTAAAATCGCACATATTGATTTTGGTATATTAATTTTTAAGAAAAATTTATATATTGGTTGAGTTATTAATATCATTATTAATATTATTAAAAAAGGTTGAAAATAGTTTTTTATTAAAATAGTTATTACAGAAACAATAATAAATGTAATAACTAAGTTTATTATTTTATTGTAATTTTCATATAATTTCATAGCACTACTCCTAATTATTTCATACTATGATTATATTAATTATAATAATAATACATACCTTTTATCTATTTATATAAGTATATTTATTTAAAAATAAGGTAGAGAAGTTTCTCTACCTTATTTTTAGCTAATATATTAAATTCCATTTTATACTTATGTGCTTCTAAATTCCTACAATAAAGGTTAAGTAATAAAAGACTACTACCGCATTAAATAATATTGAGTCAAATCTATCTAAAATTCCACCATGACCAGGTATTAAATTACTATAATCCTTTATTCCAACATATCTTTTTACAGATGATGCTACTAAATCTCCAAGTTGCCCCATTATGCCACATAATCCACCTATTAAGAAGAAATGGATTGTTTGAACTTCTGGTACATTAATTCCTATTATTATACCATAAATTCCACATCCAATAGTACTTCCTAAAAATCCCCCTACCGATCCTGCAATTGTTTTTTTAGGGCTAATCTCTGGACATAACTTTCTTTTTCCTAAATACTTTCCACAATAATAGGCTGTAGTATCTGCAATCCAAGACCCAAGGAAAATTAACCAAACCAAGTATTGTCCTCCAACTTTATTATTAACTATCGGAATAAAACTAAATAATATTGCTACATATAAGAATCCTAATAAAGTTAGTGAAACATCAATAAAATTATATTTTAAAT
Organism: Clostridium sartagoforme; assembly: GCF_039521405.1. NCBI lineage: Bacteria > Bacillati > Bacillota > Clostridia > Eubacteriales > Clostridiaceae > Clostridium > Clostridium sartagoforme. The sequence continues at coordinate 96,986 of NZ_BAAACH010000014.1, read as the reverse complement.
TTACAACTGGTATTATTAATAATAAAATAGTTGATAATATTAAAATATACATAGCTTCTTCAAAATTATTTCCTCTTAAATAAAAAATAATTAAAAGTGCATATCCTCCTATAGATATTGGGTTAAATTTTTTTTCTTTTAAAGCATTGTAAAATTCATATAATCCAAATATTGAAATCACTATTGTAAAAGCCTTAAGCCATATTCCGCCTAAAAAAATAAACAATATAAATGGCGCTATCATAGCGGCTCCTAAATATCTACTATTTAACTTCATTACTCCACCTCAACTACTATACTCCACCATATCGTCTATCTCTGTGCTGATAATCATATATGGCTTTATGTAAGTGTTCTTCTTTAAAATCAGGCCAGCATACATTAGAATACCAAAATTCTGAATAAGCACATTGCCATAATAAAAAATTACTAATTCTTTGTTCCCCTGATGGTCTTATTATCAAATCCGGGTCTGGTATATTATAAGTATATAAATATTTTTCAAATATATCTTCGCTTATGCTATCTTCATTTATATTTCCCTTTTTAACTTCTTCTAATACCAAATTAACCGCCCTTAATATTTCATCCCTTCCACCATAATTGAAAGCTATATTTAAAGAAATTCCAATATTATCTTTAGTTGTCACAATGGCTTTTTTTATTTCTCTTTGAGCATCACTAGGCAACTTATCAATATCACCTAAAATATTTATAACAACTTGATTTTTATTTAACTCTTCTAACTCATTTTTCAAATACTCAACTAGTAGTTTCATAAGAGCCGAAACTTCATCATTTGGTCTCTTCCAATTCTCAGTTGAAAATGCATATAAAGTTAAATATTTTATCCCTAACTTATTAGATTCCTTTATTACCTTTCTTATAGTTTCCACTCCTGCTTTATGTCCCATAGTTCTTGGAAGATTTCTTTGCTTAGCCCATCTTCCGTTTCCATCCATAATTATAGCTATATGTTTAGGTATATTTTCTTTATCTAAAACTATTTGTTCTTTATTCTTTCTACTTTTATTAGTTTTAAAAATATCTAACATATTTTTATTCCCTCCGCCACTTCTAATATGGAAAAAAACCTGCTAAAGGCAGGTTTTAAATTGACATAATCTCTTTTTCTTTTGCCAAAATTATTGTATCTACTTCTTTAACGAAAGAATCTATTATTTTTTGAACTTTTTCTTCTGAATTTTTAAGTTCATCTTCAGTGATCTCTCCATCTTTCTTTAACACTTTAATTTTATCATTAGCTTCTCTTCTTATTGATCTTAAAGCAACTTTTGCTTCTTCGCCAGTTTTCTTAACATTTTTAACAAGATTTTTTCTTGTTTCTTCTGTTAACTCTGGAACAACTAATCTAATCACACTTCCATCATTGGATGGATTAATTCCTAAGTCTGATATAAGAATAGCTTTTTCTATTTCTTTTATTAAACTTCTTTCCCAAGGTGAAATCACTAAAACCCTTGGTTCTGGAGCTGATATATTAGCCACTTGATTTAGCGGACATTGACTGCCATAATAATCAATGTGAATTCTATCAAGCATAGTTGGGTTGGCTCTTCCGGCTCTCATTGTCGAAAGATCTGATTTTAATACAGAAATAGTTTTCTTCATTTTCTCTTCTGCTTTTTGAATAATATCCTTAATCATAAAAACCTCCTATTTTTTAGATGAAACTAAAGTTCCTATTTTTTCACCAGAAATAGCTTTTTTTATATTTCCTGGCTCATCTAATCCAAATACTAAGATTGGAATATTGTTATCCATACATAAAGAAGTTGCAGTTGAATCCATTACTTGTAATCCTTTTTCAAGTACTTCTATATAATTAAGTTTATCATATTTTTTAGCATCTGAATACTTATATGGATCTTTATCATAAACTCCATCAACTTTTTTAGCTAGAAGTATAACATCAGCTTCTATTTCTGCTGCTCTTAAAGCTGCTGTAGTATCAGTTGAGAAGTATGGATTTCCTGTTCCTGCTGCAAATATTACTACTCTACCTTTTTCTAAATGTCTTACAGCTCTTCTTCTTATAAATGGCTCGGCAATTTCTTTCATTTCTATAGCGGTTTGTACTCTCGTCATAACTCCATTTTGTTCAAGTGAATCTTGAAGAGCTAGTGCATTTATACATGTAGCTAGCATACCCATATGGTCTGCTTGTGACCTATCCATGCCCTCTCCACTTCTTCCTCTCCAGATATTTCCTCCACCTACAACTAATCCAACTTCTACTCCCATTTCAACTAAATCTTTTACTTCTAAAGTAATTCTTTTTACTATATCAAAATCAAATCCAAATCCATTTACTCCTGCTAAAGCTTCCCCCGAAACCTTTAGTATTACTCTCTTATATTTGCTTTTTTCCATTCTTAGTACCTCCATATATTATTTGACTATTTCCTAAAAAAAGAGAACACCTATGTGTCCTCCTTTGTATTACTTAGTCATCTTAGCTACTTCTTCAGCGAAGTTATCTTCTGCTTTTTCGATACCTTCTCCTCTTTCGAATCTTACAAATTTGTTTATAGTTATTGGAGAACCAACTTCCTTTGATTTTTCTTGAAGGTACTTGCTTATACTCTTATCTCCATCTTTTACCCATGCTTGATCTAAAAGACATACTTCTTTATAGTATTTTTGAATTCTTCCCATTACCATTTTTTCTACTATGTTTTCTGGTTTTCCTTCATTTAAAGCTTGAACTCTATAGATTTCTTTTTCTTTTTCTAAAGAGTCTGTATCTACGTCTTCTCTACTTAAGAATGTTGGATTTGCAGCAGCTACTTGCATACAAACATCTTTTGCAACTTCACTTAAAACAGCAGTATTATCAGCATCGCATCCTAATTCAACAACAACACCAATTCTTCCGCCACCGTGAATGTAGCTTTCAACTACACCATTTGCTACAGCAAATTTTTCAATTCTTCTTACAGTCATGTTTTCACCTAACTTAGCTATTAATGCAGTTAGTGCTTCTGAAACTGTATTTTCAGCATCAAATTTTTCAGCAACAAATCCTTCTAAAGTTGTAGTAGAAGTTGTTGATGCCATTTCTGCTAATCTATTTGCGAAATTCACAAATTCTTCATTAGCAGCAACAAAGTCTGTTTCACAGTTTAATTCAACTATACCTGCTGTTTTTTTGTCTTCTGATATGTAAGTTTTAACTATACCTTCAGCAGCAACTCTTCCTGCTTTCTTAGCAGCAGCAGCCAAACCTTTTTCTCTTAATATTTCAATAGCTTTTTCCATATCTCCTTGAGATTCTGTTAAAGCTTTTTTGCAGTCCATCATTCCTGCACCAGTTTTTTCTCTTAATTCTTTAACTGATTGAGCAGTTATCATAATGTAAATTCCTCCTAACTTAATGTAAACCTTATTATTTAGGTTAAAAGGTAAATGAGAATTCTCACCTACCTTTAATTTTATTATTCAGCTAATTGTTCGCCTTGTCTTCCTTCGATTATACCATCAGCAATTTTTGCAGTTATTAATTTAACAGCTCTTATTGCATCATCATTTCCTGGAATTACGTAATCAACTTCTTCTGGATCACAGTTAGTATCAACTATACCTACTACTGGTATTCCTAAAATCTTAGCTTCTGAAATAGCATTCTTTTCTTTTCTTGGGTCAACTACAAATATAGCACCTATATTAGTAGCATCTAAGTTCTTAATTCCACCTAAGTTCTTTTCTAGCTTTTCCATTTCGCCTTTTAATTTTATAACTTCTTTCTTAGGTAAAACTTCAAAAGTTCCATCTTCTTCCATAGTCTTTAAAGCTTCTAATCTATTAATTCTAGTTTTGATAGTTTTGAAGTTTGTTAACATACCACCTAACCATCTGCTATTAACAAAGTGCATATTTGATCTTATTGCTTCTTCTTCGATAGCTTCTTGAGCTTGTTTCTTAGTTCCTACAAATAAGATATCTTTTCCTTCTGTTGCAACTTCTTTTATAAAGTTATAAGCTTCATCTACTTTTTTAACTGTTTTTTGAAGATCTATTATATATATTCCATTTCTTTCTGTGAATATATAAGGAGCCATCTTAGGGTTCCATCTTCTTGTTTGGTGTCCAAAGTGTACACCTGCTTCTAATAATTGTTTCATTGATATAACTGACATTTTTCTACCTCCTGGTTATTTCCTCCATTATCTTCTTATAAAGTTTCCTCAAAATAAGGCACCATCTCTATAAATCTGATAATGTGTGTATTTATTTACCTTTGTTAGTATAACATAACCTAATTATAGTGGCAAGATTTTTTTCATTTAAAAATCATTAAATGTAAATTTTTATAGTTTTACATTTTTTCTAATATTCAAATTTTTATGGATAATATAAAACATTTTTATAGTTTTTATATTCTATTTGTTTTATAAATTCTTTCAATTTCAAAATATATTTTTTAAAATTTAAAAGCGCCATATTACATTAGTAATTGACGCTTTTATTTTATGTTAATTTATCTTTTTTAATTCGTCTAATAGCTTTTCATTTAAGATTTTTATATGTGTTCCCTTCATCCCAAGTGATCTAGACTCTATTACCCCTGCACTTTCAAATTTTCTAAGTGCATTAACTATAACACTTCTTGTTATTCCAACTTTATCAGCTATCTTAGATGCAACTAGTAATCCTTCATTTCCTTCTAGCTCTCCAAAAATATGCTCTACAGCTTCTAGTTCTGAATATGATAAAGTTCCTATTGCTAATTGTACTACTGCTTTTTTTCTTGCTTCTTCTTCTATTTCAACTTGTTTAGATCTTAGTATTTCCATGCCAACTATAGTGGCACTATATTCAGCTAATACTAAATCTTCATCTGTAAATTTCTCTCCAAATCTTGCAAGCATTAAAGTGCCTAATCTTTCTCTATTACCTATTATAGGAACTATTGTAGTTATTTTATCTTTCATAATACAATTTCCTTGATCTTCAAATACACATAGACCTTTATTTGCTAAATTAGCAATACTTTCATGAATATTTAGTAAATTATCGTTATAATCTTTTGGAAATCTCTTTTCATCTATGACTTGATTTTTCATAACATCACATTCAAAATTTTTCGAAAATGCATATCCAAGTATTTTACCTTTCCTACTTGTTACATAAACATTACATAATAAAACTTCACTTAATAATGCGCATATATCTTCAAAAGCTACAGGATCTGTACCGGATTTTTGTAATATTTTATTCAACATTCTTGTTTTGTTTAATAATGACGACATCCCATCTTCCTCCTATAAATACAATAATAAATTTTTTGAAAATTTAAAATTTTTAAAATTTTCTCAAAATATCTTTATTACTTATTTATACTATCATAGAAGATTTCTATTTTCAACAAATTTCTTGCTATTTTCGACATTTCTGTTGAAAAAGCATTTATTTTAATATTTTATTAATTTGTAATTGATTTCTATTCCTTATTTTCATTATTTTCTTTATTTATTATAATAACTTTATTACAATCAGAATTTGAACACTGAGCATAATTTCCCTTAGTTTTACTATATTTCAAAACCATATAAGAACTACAATCTGGGCATTTATCTTTTAATGGTTCGTTCCAACTTACGAAGTCACATTGTGGATAATTAGAACATCCAAAAAATTTTTTCCCCTTTTTACTTTTCTTTGCTAGAATCTTCCCACCACATTTTGGACAAGGAGCTTCAATTTCTTCCACAATAGGTTTGGCATTTTTACATTCTGGATATCCAGGACATGCTAAGAAATTTCCATATCTTCCACGTTTTATAACCATCATTCGACCACATTTATCACAAGGAACATCGCTTACCTTATCTTCTATAACAACTTTAGAAACTTCTTTTTCAGCTTTATCTATTGCTACTTTTAATGGTTGAAAAAATTCTGCTACAACTTTTCTCCACTCTTCTTCGCCTTCTTCTATGTGATCTAAGTTCTTTTCCATTTCTGCTGTAAAATCTACATCTACTATTTGTTTAAAATATTCACTAAGCATATTATTAACTATAAATCCAAGCTCAGTTGGAATTAAGTTTTTCTTTTCTCTCTTAACATAATCTCTACTTAATAATGTAGTTATTGTCGGCACATAAGTACTTGGTCTTCCTATGCCTTTTTCTTCTAATAACTTTACAAACGAAGCTTCACTATATCGTGCTGGTGGTTGAGTAAAATGTTGTTTTCCTTCTATGTCAACTTTATTTAAATCATCATTTTCTTCTAACTTAGGTAATAAAACATCCTCATTATCTTCTTCAGTTGCATATTCATACAACTTCATAAATCCATCAAATTTTATTGTGGATCCGCTTGCTTTGAATTTATAATCACCGTTTCTAATTTCTATACTATTAGTGTTTAATTCACATGAAGCCATTTGGCTCGCCATAAATCTATTCCATATTAAAGAATATAATTTAAACTGTTCTGATGTTAAAGAATTTTTTGCAATTTCCGGCGTTATTTCAATTATTGATGGTCTTATTGCTTCATGAGCATCTTGAATATTTTTCTTTCCTTTATATATTCTAGGTGACTTTGGTGCATAGTCCTTTCCATAATTTAAATTAATAAATTCTAACGCTTTACCTTGTGCCTCATCAGAAATTCTTACTGAATCAGTTCTCATATAAGTTATTAACCCAACTGTACCATAACCCTTAACTTCTACTCCTTCATATAATACTTGAGCTATTGACATAGTTCTTTTAGTCATAAAATTTAGTTTTTTTGATGCTTCTTGTTGAAGTGTACTAGTTGTAAAGGGAGGTAATGGATTTTTCGCCTTAGTACCTTTTTTTACTTTAGTAACTATAAATTTGTCTTTTTTTAGTTCTTCTATTATCTTATCGCTTTCTTCTTTAGTATTTATCTCAATTTTCTTGTTTTTATACTGAACTAATTTTATAGGAAACTTTTTTCTATCTTTAGTTGCTACACAGTCAACAGTCCAATATTCCTTAGGCTCAAATTTATTAATTTCCTCTTCTCTATCACAAATAAGCTTTAAGGCTGCTGATTGAACTCTTCCAGCACTTAATCCCCATTTTATATTTTTCCACAAGATTGGGCTTATTTCATAACCAACTAACCTATCCAATACTCTTCTAGCTTGTTGTGCATCTACTAAGTTGATATTTATTTTTCTAGCCTCTTTTATTGATGATTTTACTGCTTTTTTTGTTATTTCATTGAAAACTATTCTACATTTTTCATCTTCTGAAATATTTAATATATTAGCTAAATGCCATGATATTGCTTCTCCCTCACGATCAGGGTCAGTTGCAAGATATACTTTATCAACTTTTTTAGCAGCTTTCTTAAGCTTAGTTATAAGATCGCCTTTTCCTCTTATTGTTATATATTTCGGATTAAAATTATCTTCTATATCAACGCCTAGCTTACTTTTTGGCAAATCTCTCACATGCCCCATGGATGCTTCTACTATATAATTCTTACCAAGATATTTTCCTATAGTCTTAGCCTTTGCAGGTGATTCTACTATTACAAGATTTTGTCCCATACATAAAAACTCCAGTAAATTTTATGGAGTCTACACCCCCTTAAATTCATAATGATTTTGCATAATAATTGCCAGGAAGGCAAATTATTTCATTTCTGTTTTGCATTTCAAATAATAACTCAAACAATACCTTTCTGTCAACATTTACCGATTCTATTATATCATCCAAATGCTTCGGTTCATTATTTATAACATTTAACAAGCAACTTTTCAAACCATTTTTTCCCGTTTTTTCATTGTTTTCTTTTTTTATATTAAAAAAATCATATAAATCCTGTAGTTCAGTAAATGGTCTTGCTCCATCTCTTATTAATTTATTACACCCTTCACTATTACCATTTATAATAGGTCCCGGAACAGCCATTATATCTTTTCCCATTTCTAATGCATAATCAACTGTTATTAATGAGCCACTTTTTTTAGTTGCTTCTACTATTATTACTTTTTCACTTATTCCACTTATTATTCTATTTCTTCTTGGAAAATTATACGGCATAGGTGGTGTATTAGGTAAAAATTCTGAAAGTAATAATCCTTCCCTTATAACCTTTTCATAAAGATATCTATTACTTTTAGGATATATAACATCTATTCCACAACCTAATATGCCTATTGTTTTACCTCTAAATTCTAATGAACTTCTTTGTGCGGCTGAATCTATTCCCGATGCTAATCCACTTACAACCGTTACGTTATTTTCACTTAATTCTCTTCCTATAATCTTAGCTACTTCCATACCGTATTGAGTACATTTTCTAGCACCTACTACAGCTCCCAATTTTCCTTTTAATAAATCTATATTTCCTTTATAAAACAATACATATGGAGGATCTATGCTATTTTTTAAACTTTCTGGATAGTCTTTTGACTTAATTGTAATATATCCTATTCCATTATTATTCATGTAATTAATAAAATCTTTAATCATATCCTCTGAAATTACTTTATCTTTTATCTTTTGTAATTCTTTAATATTGTTTTTATATTTCCTAATGTTACTCTCATTTTCATATTCTTGCAATAGTGTATTTTTCTTTTCATTGGATATATTGGTTAAAATAAACCATATTTCATCATTTTTCATGGTAACCACCCTCATACTAAACTATTTCTCCATCCACATTTTTTCTATATCCTAAAGCTTCAAAAATATGATAATCTTGAATTTTTTCTGAGCCTTCTAAATCAGCTATAGTCCTTGAAACTTTTATAATTTTATCATATCCTCTCATAGTTAAATCAAGTTTTTCATAGTGTATTTTTAGTATTTTTTTAGCTTCTTCTGATAAATTAAATAAATTTTCTATATCCCTGCCTTTTACTTCCGAATTATAATTATACTCACTTTTTTTATACCTATCTCTTTGTATTTCTCTTGCTTTTAGCACTCTTTTCTTCATTTTTTCAGAACTTAAACTATCTTTTCTTTTAGAAATATCTTCATATTTTAAACGTGGTACATAATTCAACAAATCTATTCGATCTAATAAGGCTCTAGATAATCTATTTAAATATCTTTTTCTATCACTTTCTGAACAAGTACATCTATTTTCATCAATTCCATTTAAAAATAACCCACATGGACAAGGATTAAAGGCCCCTACAAGCAAAAAATTAGATGGAAGCTTGTATGTTCCATTAATTCTATTTATATTTATTACTTTTTCTTCTAGGGGCTCTCTTAAAACTTCTAAAACATCCCTTTTAAATTCTAATATTTCATCTAAAAATAATATTCCATTATGAGCTAAAGTTATTTCTCCTGCTTTTATTTCTTTTCCTCCTCCAACTAAAGCTATTTTTGTTATTGTATGATGAGGATTTCTAAAAGGTCTAATAACTCCCTCATCCCCTGAAAATATGCCAGATGCACTATATATTTTAGCAATTTCCATTTCTTCTTTATATGTAAGAGGAGGTAAGATAGATGGTAGTGCTTTAGCAAGCATTGTTTTCCCCGCTCCCGGCGACCCATAAAGTAATATATTATGTTTTCCAGCAGCTGCTATCTCCATTGCTCTTTTTGATGTTTTTTGTCCTATAATATCTGAATAATCTAAATAAGTTTTATTATATTTTTTAGCTTCTTCTTCAAATGTAAATGGTAATAAATCTCCGTTATTAATAAAAGAAACAACTTCTTTTAATGTTTTAAAAGGATAAAAATTTCCTATATTAAATGATCTTAATTCTTTTAAATTATTTAACGGAAAAATAAAGTTATTTTTTTTATTACTTTCTCCCTCAAAAATTATTGGTAATATTCCCTTTATTTCTTTTAATTCTCCACCTAGAGAAAGTTCTCCAAATACTATAAAATCTCTGAGATCTTTATTACATATTTGATTTGATTTCATAAGTATTCCAAGGGCAATTGGTAAATCAAGTAATGATCCTATTTTTTTTATATCTGCTGGAGCTAAATTTATAGTTATTCTTCCTAATGGAAAATCAAATCCACTATTTACTATTGCAGAACGTACTCTTTCTTTTGATTCCTTTATCGAAGCATCAGGAAGACCAACGATACTAAAACTTGGCATTCCTTTGTTTATATCTACTTCAACATTTATAAGTATCCCATCAAGTCCATTGTGAGTAGCACTTATTATCTCTATTGACATCATTATCACCTCTTAAACATTATTGACACTATAATTTAATTATTAAACATTTATTTCATATGATTTAATATATTATTTTTGTCAATATTATAAGATGGTTATATTTTTATACAATTTTTAAAATTCTTATGGTGGTGTATTATGAGTAAATATAATAAGAGTATAGGCTGTTATGGTGAAGACTTAGCTTCTTCTTACTTAATATCTAAAGGCTATTATTTATTAAGTAAAAATTTTAAAAATAAATATGGAGAAATTGATTTGATATTCAGATATGAGGGAATGATTATTTTTGTAGAAGTAAAAAGTAGGTACAATTACTCCTATGGGTTACCATTAGAAGCTGTTACCTACTACAAACAAAAACAAATAATTAATTTATGCAAATTTTATATCCTTACAAAAAAACTTTTTAATTATAATTGTAGATTTGATGTTGTTGAAGTTTATTTTAATAAAGATAATGAGTCATACTTTTTAAATCATATAGAAGATGCTTTTAGAGGATATTAAATATATACATATCAAAACAAAACTAAATATTTATATTAAAGAATATTTTTCAAAAATGATCTTCTATGTATTCTACACGGGCCAAAATTCTTCAAACCTTCTATGTGCTTACTAGTACCATATCCAGCATTTTCTTCAAATGCATAATATGGATAGTCCTTTGCATATTCTTTCATTAAATCATCTCTATATACCTTTGCTAAAATAGATGCTGCTGCTATAGATGCTGACTTTGCATCACCCTTTATTACAGATTTATTAGGAATATTAATTCCTTTTATTAAATAACCATCTGATAAAATAAGATTAGGCTTTATTTTCATAGATGTGCAAGCTTCTAAAAATATCTTATTATTACAATAAGATATTCCTTTTTTATCTATTTCTTCATTTGAGCTTTCCGATATATGATATGCCAATGCTTTTTCCTTTATAAGTTCTGCTAATTCTTCTCTTTTCTTTTCTGATAATTTTTTAGAGTCATTTAACCAAAGTATAAGCTCATCATCAATTATATTTAAATCTAATATAACTGCGCAAGATACTATAGGACCTGCAAGTGGACCTCTTCCAACTTCATCAACTCCTGCTATAAACTGATAATTTCCAAATCCTTTATCAAAGTTATACATATTTTTTACTCTTTGAATTTCTTTGATTATTTTTTCCTTTTGCTTAAATAATTTATCCGCTAAAGATTTAACATTTTTTCTCTCATCCAAGTAAAGTTTATCTATTAAATATCTTATTTCATCATTGTTTTTTTCTTCAAATATATTAATATCATCTATATAAGATTTTATTTCTTTATAACTTAATGATTTAATATCATTGTTTAATAAATTCATTAACTTACTCTCCCATTACTTCTTCATTTGGCAGTTCAAGTGAGATATTACCTATTTTACCACCTCTAAATTCATCTAAAAGAATTACAGCTATTCTATTATAATCTATTTCTCCACCTTTAATTAAACAACCTCTTCTTCTTGCTATGCTATTTAAGGTCTCAAGAGGGTTTTCATTTATTTCATCAATCTTATATCTATCTTTTAATTTATTTCCATAAAAGACTTGAAGTCTTTTTACCAAATTATATGCAAGCTCTTCTACATCCATTATTTCATCTTTAATAGCACCTGTAAATGCTAAGTTAAGAGCAGTTTTTTCATCCTCAAATTTAGGCCATAAAACTCCGGGCGTATCTAACATCTCAATATCCATTTTGGTTTTTATCCATTGTTTACTCTTTGTAACTCCAGGTCTATCTCCAGTCTTTGCTATATTATTTTTGGCCATCTTATTTATAAAAGTAGATTTACCTACATTTGGTATCCCTACTACCATGACTCTCATTTGTATCTTTACTAAACCTTTAGACTTTAACCTATCATGCTTTTCTTTAAGTAATAAATCTAAAGTTGGTTTAATTTGATTTAATCCCTTTCCATTTAAACAATTTACTTCTATTACTTTTACATTTTCTGAGGATAAATAGTTCATCCACATTTTTGTCACTTTAGCTTCTGATAAATCACTCTTATTTAAAAGTATTACCCTTGGTTTTCCTTCGCAAAGCTTATCTATATCTGGATTGGCAGAACTTCTTGGTATTCTAGCATCTCTTATTTCAATTATTGCATCTACTAACTTTAAATTTTCTTTTATTTCTCTTTGAGTTTTTTTCATATGTCCTGGAAACCAATTTATTGTAGGCATATTAAAATTCCTCCCTATCTATTTTACTATTTGTATTATATCCATTTGTATTATCTATATATCTATCTTTAAAAGTTTAATTTCTATAAACTCTTTTCACTTTAAAGTAAAAGAGTTGACATATATAAATTTTCTTATTTCCTAACTTCACTTCAAATTAATATAAACTTATATATACCTTGACAATTAAACGCAGGAAATTATAAAAAGTTGTTAAAAGAATAGACCTTTTATAATTTCTTAAAAATAAGAAAAAGGGACTTATAAAAGTCCCTTACTTAATCATTAGATAATATATTATCTAACGTTTAATTCTTTAACTTTAGCAGCTTTACCTACTCTATCTCTTAAGTAGAATAACTTAGCTCTTCTAACTTTACCTTTTCTTGAAACTTCCATTCTATCAATGATTGGAGAGTTCATTGGGAAAGTTCTTTCTACTCCAGTTCCGTAAGCAACTCTTCTTACAGTGAAAGTTTCTCTTAATCCACCGTTTTGCTTCTTAATAACTGTTCCTTCAAACATTTGTATTCTTTCTCTTGTACCTTCTTTAATTTTAACGTAAACTTTAACAGTATCTCCTACGTTGAAATTTGGAAGATCACTTCTCATTTGTTCTGCTTCAATAGCTCTTATTATTTCATTCATTGTGTAGTCCCTCCTTAAATTTATATTAGACGTTCTTAACAAATACTTGACAGAGGACCGCCCGTACTAACACAAAGGTTATTTTAACATAAGTTATTTTATATTTCAATAATTTATTTGTATTTTTCTAGTATTTTTTTATCTTCTTTAGTCAAAAGTATTTTATCATATAAATCTTTTCTTTTTCTTTTAGTTATTATTAGAGCTTGAGCTCTTCTCCATTTTCTTATATTTTCATGATGACCCGAAAGTAGTACTTCTGGTACTTTATCTCCCTCAAATTCTTCTGGTCTTGTATATTGTGGATACTCAAGTAATCCATCTGAAAATGATTCATCCATATAACTTTCTTCTTTACCTAAAACACCATTTTTTAACCTTAAAATTGAATCTATCACAGGAACAGCTGCCATTTCACCACCAGTTAATATAAAATCTCCTAATGATATTTCTAAATCTATATGTTTATATACTCTTTCATCAATTCCTTCATAATGACCACATATAAATATTAGTTCATCTTCTTTAGATAACTCTTTAGCAATATCTTGATTAAAAGTTTTACCTCTAGGGCCTAAAAAAATAACTTTCCCTTTATTATTTTTTTTACAATATCTTATAGAATCTACTAATGGTTGAGGAGTCATTACCATTCCAGCTCCTCCACCATAAGGATAATCATCTACTTTTTTATGCCTACTCAATGTAAAATCCCTTATATTTATTGCATCTATTTCTACAAGTTTTTTTTCTTTAGCTTTCCCTATTATACTGTGATTAAATATATCAAACATTTCAGGAAATAATGTAAGAATATTAATCCTCATCTTGCCATTCTCCTACTGGTTTAATTATTATTTTTCTATTATCTATATTTATATCTGTAACAATTTCTAATAATACAGGAATTAATAATTCTTTAGGTTTTCTTATCCAATAAACATCATTATTCTTTGTTTGTATTACATCATAAACTTCCCCCAAAGATTTACCACTTGTATCATAAACATTACATCCTATTATATCTGCAATATAATATGTATCTTCTTCTAATGGAACTGCATATTCTCTTGGAATTTCCATATATTTATTTTTATATTTTTCTGCTTCTTCTATAGAATCAATTCCTTCTATTTTCACTATTACCCTATCTTTTTGAAATTTACAACCTTGAATTTTTCTTTCTACTCCATCTATTAATACAAAATCTAAATCATTATATCTTTTGGGATCATCAGTTAAAGCTATAACTTTTACTTCTCCTTTTAATCCATGAGTATTTACTATTTTTCCAACTCTTAAAATATCCCTCATTTTTTGCACCTCTTTTTATTAAATTATTTATTTTAATTTATCTATTTAGCTTAGTATTGTCCATATATACTAAAGTTAAAACACTACTTTAAACTCAGTATATTTAATATTTCTAATATTTCTATAATCCTTAGTAGATACATTAGAAATACTACAATTAATTTATTTATCTATGTCTTTATTTATAGTAATTGTATGTTTAAAAAGAGTTAGGATTACCCTAACTCTTTACATCAATAATTTCAACTACTACTTTTTTGTCTTCTTTCATTGCTGCTGCTTTTATAACAGTTCTAATAGCTTTAGCTATTCTTCCCTGCTTACCAATTACTTTTCCCATATCTGCAGGAGCAACCTTTAGTTCCAGAATAATTGATTGCTCTCCTTGGATTTCATTTACATGAACTTCATTTGGATTCTCTACAAGAGATTTAGCTATAATTTCAATTAATTCCTTCATAAACACCTGTAATTACATTAATTACAGAGTTCACCTCCTAAAAATTACTTATTTAATCCTGCTTGAGCAAAAAGTCTCTTAACTACATCTGTAGGTTGAGCTCCATTTTGTACCCATTTAGTAGCTTTTTCTTCATTGATTTTAACTTCAGCTGGTTCAGTTAAAGGATTGTAATATCCTATTTCTTCGATGAATCTACCATCTCTTGGTGCTCTTGAATCAGCAACTACTATTCTATAGAAAGGAGCTTTTTTAGCACCCATTCTTCTTAATCTGATTTTTACTGCCATGTATTTCACCTCCTTTTAAAGTGTGTATTTTTATATTAACTCATAAAAGGTAATTTACCAAAAAAACCTTTTTTAGATTTCTTTTGAAATGATTTCATTTGTTTCATTTGCTTTCTCATCATATCAAAGCCCTTAATGAGTTTATTAACTTCTTGCAATGATGTTCCTGAACCCTTAGCAATTCTCTTTTTTCTTGAAGATGATCCAGCTATTAGCTTTGGATTTCTTCTTTCTTTTGGAGTCATTGAATGGATTATAGCTTTTACTCTACCTAATTGTTTTTCACCAGCATCAAAATCTATATCCTTCATTTCCTTTGGCATTCCAGGAAGCATTTCCATTATTTTGCTTAAAGACCCAAGCTTTTTCATTTGTTCCATAGCTGTCAAATAATCTTCATAAGTAAAATCATTTTCCATCATTTTTGAACTTAATTCTTGTGCTTCTTTATCGTCAAAGGCTTGCTGAGCTTTTTCTATTAGTGAAAGAACATCTCCCATTCCTAATATTCTTGAAGCCATTCTATCTGGATAGAAAACTTCAAAATCACTCATTTTTTCACCTACACCAATAAACTTAATTGGTTTTTCAGTAATATGTCTAATTGATAAAGCGGCTCCACCTCTTGTATCACCATCTAGCTTTGTTAATATAACTCCTGATACATCTAATGAATCATTAAAACTTTCTGCAACATTTACAGCATCTTGGCCTGTCATTGCATCTACTACAAGTAATATTTCTTGAGGTTTTACTTCTTCCTTTATAGATTTAAGTTCTCCCATAAGATTTTCATCTATATGAAGTCTACCAGCTGTATCTATTATTATTACATTATTCCCATTTTCCCTAGCATGAACTATACCGGCTTTAGCAATATCAACAGGATTAACTTTATCTCCCATTTGGAAAACCGGAATATCTATTTGCTTTCCAACTACCTCTAATTGTTTAATAGCTGCTGGTCTATATATATCACATGCTACTAGAAGAGGTCTCTTATTTTGTTTTCTAAGTTGTAATGCAAGCTTTCCACTCATAGTAGTTTTACCTGCTCCTTGCAAGCCAACCATCATTATTATTGTTGGACCTACAGAGTTAAATTCTAATTTGCTTTCACTACCTCCCATAAGATCAGTAAGTTCATCGTTAACAATTTTTATAACTTGTTGAGCTGGAGTTAAGCTTTCTAAAACCTCATTTCCAACACACTTTTCACTGACACTTGAAATAAACTTTTTAACAACTTTAAAGTTAACATCAGCTTCAAGTAACGCAAGTTTTACTTCTCTCATGGCCTCTTTTATATCTTTTTCAGTTAGCTTTCCTTTGCCCTTAAGCTTTTTGAAAGCTTCCTGCAATTTATCTGATAAACCTTCAAAAGCCACGTTAAACCCTCCTATGATTTTATAAATCTTTTAATATACTTTTATATTTATTATAGTCCTCTTCAGAAATTGAATATTTATCTTTTATTTCTTCAAGAAAACTTATAATTATCTTTTCTTGACTAAAACTTTTTTTAAGTAAATTAAGTTTACTTTCATAGGATAGAAACTGTTTATAACATCTCTTTATTAAATCATGGATCGCTTGACGACTTGTGTTATTCAATTCAGCAATTTCAGCTAAGGATAAATCCTCATTATAATAAAGCTCCATAATTTTATACTGTTTTTCTGTTAGTAATGAACCGTATAAATCCATTAATAATGAAATCTCAACCCTATCTTCCATTTCATCACCTTACCCACAAAAGAGATTTTAACAAAACAATTCTATGCTGTCAAGTATTTTTACTTAACACCCTACAAAAATTTAAAATTAAAAATGTAGAATGTAGAATTAAGGAAATAACTTAACTTTGCTAAGTTATAGATTTTAATGAAATTCAGCAAAAGCTGAATTTCCGCCTTAATTTTACACTTTTCATTTTACATTCTTCTTTCTAGAACAGTGCTTCTGCAAATCCTTCTGCATCAAATTCTTGAAGATCTTCTATGCCTTCTCCTACGCCTATATATCTAACAGGTATATTTAATGTATTTTTAATAGAAATTACAACTCCACCCTTTGCAGTTCCATCTAATTTAGTTAATATTATACCATCTATAGGGCAAGCCTCCATAAATTGTTTTGCTTGAACTACTGCATTTTGTCCTGTTGTTGCATCTAAAACCAATAAGGTTTCTTTGTGCGCATTACTAAATTCTCTATCTATTATTCTACCTATTTTTGATAACTCATCCATAAGATTTTTCTTGTTATGAAGTCTTCCTGCTGTATCGCATATTAATAAATCTATATTTCTTGACTTTGCTGCATTTACAGCATCAAAAACTACCGCTG
Source organism: Clostridium sartagoforme (assembly GCF_039521405.1). NCBI lineage: Bacteria > Bacillati > Bacillota > Clostridia > Eubacteriales > Clostridiaceae > Clostridium > Clostridium sartagoforme. The sequence goes on along the minus strand of NZ_BAAACH010000014.1, from coordinate 79,508 downwards.
CTGGATCAGAACCTTCCATATGTTTTATTATATCAACTCCTGCCCTTTGGCTCCATACTTCCAATTGATCTATAGCAGCTGCTCTAAATGTATCTGCTGCTGCAAGTAACACTTTTTTACCTTCTTGCTTGTTTTTTGCTGCAAGTTTTCCTATTGAAGTAGTCTTACCTACTCCGTTTACACCTATAACTAATAATATTTCTTTATCACTAGTTTTACTTTCTTCTTTTTCTTCTGTACCTTCTAAAAGAATATCTCTTATTACAGATTTTAATGCTGGATAAACTTCATTTGGGTCATTAATTTTTTCTTTTCTTATCTTTGCTTTTAATCTATCTATAATTTCTATTGTTGTATCCATTCCTATATCAGACATAACTAAAATTTCTTCTAGCTCTTCATATAAGTCCTCGTCTATAGTAATAGCTAATTTTAATGTTTCATTTATTTTATCAGTTAAAGCATTTTTAGTCTTTGAAAGTCCTGATTTTAAATTATCAAATATTTTTCCAAATATAGCCATAATTTACCTCCTAATTATCTTTACTTAAGTCAACTGAAACTACCTTTGATACTCCTTTTTCCTCCATAGTTACTCCATACATAATATCACTTGCTTCCATAGTTCCTTTTCTATGAGTAATTACTATGAATTGAATATTTTCAGAGAATTGTTTCAAGAATTCTGCATACCTATATACATTTGCATCATCCAAAGCTGCTTCAATTTCATCTAATATACAAAATGGTGTTGGCTTCATTTTCAATATCGCAAATAATAATGCAATTGCTGAAAGTACTTTTTCTCCACCTGACATTAGATTTATATTTTGAAGTTTTTTACCTGGTGGCTGAACATTTATTTCTATATTAGCTGTAAGTTCATCACCTTCACCTAAAATAAGTTCTGCTGTTCCCCCTTTAAATAAATCTTTAAAAGTTTCGTTAAAGTTTGCATTAAGTACTTTAAAATTTTCTCTAAAAAGCTCTTGCATTTTTGTAGTCATTTCATTAATAACTGTCGTAAGTTCATCTTTTGCTTTATTTAAATCTTCTTCTTGCGACGACATAAATTCATATTTTTCACAAACTTCTTCATATTCTACAATTGCCGCTAGATTTACGGTTCCAAGAGCTGTGATTTGAGACTTTAATTTAAATATTTCATCTCTAACTTTTGAAACATTCTCTATCTCTAATGCAATTTCTATAGCTTCTGCTAAAGTTAAACTTAGCTCTTCATTTAACCTCTTATAATTATTTTCTCTTTCACTTTCTATTTTAGCATATGATATTTCTCTTTTACTTAATTCATTTTCTAATACTCTTAATATTTCTATTAACTCATTAGCTTCCCCATCTCTTATTTTTAACTTATCTTTTAAAGTTATTCTTTTAATATCGTCAGATTTAAATATATTCTCAAGATTATTTAATCTATTATTAATTTCATTAATTAAATTTATATCTTTATCTATTTGATTTCTTAAAGAAATTATAGTACTTTCTCTTTCTTTGTTTTCTAATTTAAACTTCAATATTTTTTCTTCTTTTTCTCTCTCTTCTTTTTCTTTTCTTTTAAGCTCAGATTCTTTTCCATAAACAACTTCATCTAATGCTGCCTTGTTTATTTTAATTTGTATAGATTCATCTTTTAATTTATCAAACTTCTCTTTCTTTTCTTTTAATAAATCTTCATAAGATAAAATATTATCTCTATTTTTTTTATTATTTATCTCTAGATTTTTTAATGATTCCTCTTTATTTTTTATTTCTTCTTTTAATTTATTTAAATTTTCATTGTTTAAAGAAATTTCTTTTTTTGAAACTTCAAAAGAATTTCTAAGTTTAACTCCTTCATTTTCTAAGGACTTTATTTCACTTTCAAATCTTGTTATATCGATTGTCTTCCCATGAACTTCATCACTTTTATTTAAATTTTCCTCATCTATTAATTTTACTTCTTCTTTTATCTTATTTAAATAATCATATTCTAAAGAATATCTATCTTTACTTTCCATTATACTTTTTTGCAACTCTTGAAGTTCTCTTCTTCTTCCTAATATACTTGAATTGTTTTTCTTATAAATACTTCCTCCCGTAAGAGCTCCACCAGGGCTAATTACCTCTCCATCTAATGTAACTATCTTAAGCTTATAATTACCAATCCTTGATATCTTTAAAGCAGATTCCATATCTTTAGCAATTATTGTTTTACCTAATGAATAATCAATTACTTCTTTAAATTTACTATCAAAACTAATCAAATCAGATGCTAGTCCTAAAAAACCTGAAATGTCTTTTATATTATTAGATATATTTAATCTATTTCCCTTAATAATATTTAAAGGTAAAAAAGTTGCTCGTCCTAAAGAATTTTTCTTGAGATACTCTATTAATAGCTTTGCAGTATTTTCATCATCAGTTATTATATTTGAAATAGCTCCCCCTAAAGATATTTCTATAGCAGTTTCATATTCCTTGTTGACACTAAATACTTCACCCAACACCTTAGTACCTTTTCCATATGCTATTTGTCCATTTTCTATTCTTTCCATTAATCTTTTTACAGAGAGTTGATAACCTTCATAGCTTTTTTCTAAGTCTTTTAAAGTGGTTAATTTCCCTTCTAAAGTATTTATGTTTTTAGATATTTCCCTTATAATATTTTCTTTTTTTGTTATATCGCCAATTAAACTTGAAAGCCTTTTCTTATTTTCAATTATAATATTTCTTAAATTTTCTCTTTCTTTTTGAGTTTCTTCTATATTTTTTCTTAATCCTATAATTGTGGCTAAGTTAATACTTATATTTCCTTCTAAAGTCTTTAAAGTATTCTCACCATTTAATCCTAACTCTTCTTTATTTAGTATTTCTTTATTTAATAAAGAAATACTATTATTGGTTTCTGAAATCTTTCTTAATAACTCAAATTCTTCATTTTTGAAATACTCTATTTCTCTTTCTATTCTTTGAATTTCTTTTTTTAAATCATATATTTCATTTTCCAACCTCTTAATATCATTTTCTTTTTGAAGTTGCTCCTGTATTTTTTCCTCAAGTTCTTTAGCTATATTCTCTTTTTCTTTTTTAGAATCTTCTAAATTATCTTCTAAATTCTTTATTTCCTCTAAATCTTTTTCTATTATTTCTTCTAGATTTTTAATTCTTTCTTTAAGTATTTCTATATTATTTAGACTTTGATTTACTTCCTCCTTTTTAATATAATATTCACTTTTTTCTTGACTATTTTTATTCTCTAATTCTTCTATTTTTACTTCTAAATCTAAAACTTCTTCTTTATATATTTTTAATTTATTTCTTTTAGTTTCTATGTCACATTTTTTATTACTTATTTCTTCACTTATGTTATTAATATCTTTATCTATTCTTTTTATATTATCAACTAAAACAGAAACTTCTTTAACTTTAAGATCTTCTGCTAGAAGTTTGTACTTTAAAGCCTTTTCTCTTTCTACTTTTAATGGCTCAATTCTTTCTTCATAAGTTGAGATTATATCTCTTATCCTAATTAAATTATTTTCTGTATTGGCTAGTTTTCTTTCTGCTTCCTCTTTTCTTGACTTAAATTTAACTATACCTGCTGCTTCTTCTAGTAAGGCTCTCCTATCTTCTGCTTTTCCACTTAATATAGCTTCTATTTTACCTTGTCCAATAAGCGAGTATCCTTCCTTGCCTATTCCTGTATCCATAAACAAGCTATTAATATCTTTTAATCTACACTTTTGATTATTTATTAAATATTCGGTTTCTCCAGATCTAAATATTCTCCTTGTTACTGTTACTTCAGAGTAATCAGTATCTAATGAATTATCTGAGTTATCTAACGTAAGTGAAACCTGAGCTAGTCCAACCGGTTTTCTAAATTGAGTTCCTGCAAAAATGACATCTTCCATTTTCCCACCCCTAAGGGTTTTTACACTTTGTTCTCCAAGAACCCAACGAACTGAATCAGATATATTACTTTTCCCACTACCATTTGGTCCTACTACTGCTGTTACTCCCTTTTTAAACTTTAATTGGGTCTTGTCTGCAAAAGATTTAAACCCTCTTATTTCTATGGATTTTAAAAACATAGATGCACTCCTTATCTATATCAATGATACTAATAGACTCATTGAAAACATGATTGCTAAAATTATAGTAATTATATATATCATTTTTTGTCTCGTTTGTTTTTTCATAATTACCACTCCTATTCTTATTTAAGTTTATAGTAAAGATAGTAAAATATCAATAATAAGGTAGGCAAAATCTTGCCTACCTTATATACTAACCTTTTCTATTCTTTTTAGTACGATAATATTAACATTCCCTCTGTTTATCTTATCTTTGGTAGTAACTGCTATTTTCCCATTATGATTATATTTTAAGTTATTAAAATACACTTTCTTATTTGCGTAAAGCTTGCTTAAATCCTTTGAATTTATTTCTATTATAATATCTTCATCTATATTTATAGATGATTTTATTTTATCACAAAGCAAGCTGCCTTCCACTAACTCTCTAAAAGCTGGATGGAAAGGTCCATCTATAATATCTTTGCCCCAAGTAATATTTTCTGTTGGTTGAAGACCAATCCTAATTATATTAACATTTGCCTCTTTATATAATTTGTATAATTCTTTAGATACACAAACAGCTTCTTCTAAGGAATATGGAGTATACTCTCCTCTTTTATACATTTCTTCCATAGGTGTATCTTTTATCACTAATGATGGGTATATTCTACATATATCTGGTTCCATTTCTATTGATTTTTTTACAGTTTCAATATCCTTTTCAAAATTATCTCCTGGTAATCCTGGCATTATTTGATGCCCTAATGTAATTTTATATTCTTTTATAAGCCTAGAAGCTCTTTTCACATCTTCTGAACTATGACCTCTTCCAGATAACCTTAATACTTCATCATTCAATGATTGAACTCCTAGCTCAATTATATCTACTTTATATTCTTTTAAGTAATCTAATATGTATTTATTTATTGCATCAGGTCTTGTAGACATTCTAATTTTATCTATATAACCTTTTTCCTTATATTCTTTTGCAACAGATAATAATTCCTTTTGTTTATTTATATCTATTGCTGTAAATGTTCCTCCAAAAAAAGATATTTCAATAGTTGAATTATTATGGTCTATTGTTTTAATATACTCTTCTACTGTCTTTCTTACATCTTCATCTGTCACTTCTTTATTAACAGCTCTAGCTATTTTATCTTGATTACAAAATACACATTGATGGGGACAGCCCTGATGAGATACAAATATAGGTATTATATAATGCTTTTTACTCATTAGATTCCTCCAAAGCTCGTAGTGCCTCTTTAGCTGCATTTTGTTCTGATTCTTTTTTACTATATCCTTCACCTTTACCATATTCCTTATCTTCTATTATAACTGAAGTAAAGAATTTTCTTCTATGAGGAGGTCCTTCATACTTAAGCAATTCATATACTATTGATACTTCGCCTGATTTTTGCATTTCTTCTTGAAGTTTTGTTTTATAGTCTAGCACTATACTATTATTAATTGCTTTATCTATTATTTCTTTAAAATGACCGATTATATAATCCTTAACAAATTCAAGGCCCTTATCTAAATAAATTCCTGCAATTAAAGCTTCTACGGCATCTGCTATTATAGATACTCTTTCTCTTCCCCCCGTTAGCTCTTCTCCTCTACTTATCCTTATAAAATATCCTAAATTTAATTTTTTACCAATTTCATAAAGTGAATTTTCACAAACTATTAAGCTTCTTATTTTTGTTAATTCACCTTCACTTTTGTTTTTATAATTTAAAAATAAATATTCAGTAATACATAACTGTAGTATTGAATCTCCTAGAAATTCAAACCTTTCATTATATTCTTGATCTTTATGTTGATTAGCATAAGAACTATGAGTTAATGCAACCTTTAAAAGAGTAGGCTCATTAAAGGTTAGTCCTATATTTTCCTCAACTTCTTTTATATTAAACTTCGCCATTTTATACACTCCTTGAAGTTTATTCTTCAATTTGCTTTTTAACAAAATATCTTTAATAGAGCAAATTCAAGAATAAACCAAATTATATCATAATTTTTAAATATAAAATCCCGCATTAAAGCGGGATTATACTACTCTTCAACATGATTCTTTAAATACTTAACTACATCTCCAACAGTTTTAAAGTTTTCTGCTTCTTCATCTGGGATTTCTGTGTCTAATTCATCTTCTAAAGCCATCATAAGTTCAACTAAATCTAATGAATCTGCATTTAAATCTTCAACGAATGAAGAGTCCATTGTTATATCATCTTCGTTAATGCTTAATTTCTCAGCTATTATTTCTCTAACTTTTTCAAACATCTAATTCACCTCCTACATACATCATTTAGATAATATTATATATTATTTATCTAGTCAATATGCATATTGGTATAATTATATATTATTTTGAAGTTCTTCTTTTATTTTTTCTAATACTTTATTCTCATAAAAAGTTTTTGTTTGTCTTATAGCATTTTTAAAAGCCTTTCCATCTGAGCTTCCATGAGCTTTTATACAAATACCCTCAACGCCTAAAAATGGTGCTCCACCATATTCTTTATAATCAAATTTTGTTTTTAATGCTTTAAAAACAGGACTTAAAAGACCTGCACCAACTTTTCTCATTATTCCTCCAGATAAAATCTCTTCTTTTATCATTCCTAATAATGTTGAAGCTACACCTTCATACATTTTTAACAAAGTATTTCCTACAAAACCATCGCAAACTAAAACATTTACATCACCTTTTGATGTATCTCTTGGTTCTACGTTGCCAACAAAATTCAAACTAATTTCTTCTTTTAATAGCTTGTGAGCATTTTTAGTTAACTCATTACCCTTTTCTTCTTCTGCTCCTATATTAACTAGCCCTATTGAAGGTTCTGCTTTGCCCAATACTCCTTGATAATACACCTTGCCCATCTTAGCAAATTGTAATAAATAGTTAGGCTTACAATCTACATTTGCCCCAGCATCTACTATCATAAAGCTACCATTTCTACCTGGCATAATTGGAGCAAGTGCTGGTCTTTCTACGCCCTTTATTCTTCCAACTATAAGTGTACAGCCAGCCAAAAATGCCCCTGTACTACCTCCTGATATAATTGCATCACATTCTTTTTCTTTTACAAGTCTTAATGCTTTGCATATACTTGAATCTTTTTTCTTCTTTAAAGCCATTACTGGATGTTCATTTGGAGAAATAACTTCTCTTGCATCAACTATATTAATTAGCTTTTCATCATATTGGTATTTCTTTAGCTCTTCTTCTATTTGCTCTTTAGGCCCAGTTATATAATATTCTATTCCTTTGTATTCCTTTAAAGCCTGTATAACACCTTCTATTACAGCCTTAGGTGCATTATCTCCGCCCATGCCATCTATAGCTATCTTCATAATACCATTCGCCCCTTTTCTTTATATATAAAGAAAAGAAAGTCATTAGACTTTCTTTATTCTTCTACTGAAGCAACTACTTCTTTACCTTTATAGAAGCCACAATTCTTGCAAACTCTGTGAGCTAGCTTCATTTCGTGACATTGTGGACACTCAACTATTCCAGGTAAGCTCGCCTTAAAAGTTTGAGCTCTTCTTGAATTTCTCTTTGCTCTATATGTTTTTCTAGCAGGATTTCCCATTACTACACCTCCTTATTTCCAAACAACTCTTGTAACTTTGCCAGTCTTAAGTCTACATCATTTGTCTCACATTGACAAGAACCTTCATTAAGATTTTTACCGCATTGGTAGCAAAGTCCCTTACAGTCATCTGTGCAAAGTCTCTTAATAGGTAAGGTTGAAATAATAACATTTTCAACTATTTTAGTAATATCTAAAGTATCACTATCTACAAAAATAATTTCCTCATTTTCTTGAAGTTCCTTATTATTTGTAAACCTTTCTTCTATATCAATATCTATTGGATAGATAAAGGCCTCTAGGCATCTTGAACAGTTTAATTTTAATTTTGTCTTTATTGAAGCTTTTAAAGTTAAAACATCTCCAATAGAAATTAGATCTCCAACTAAATTTATAGCTTCTATAGCTTCTATTTGATCTCCATCAAAAGAAAGTGGAGCTAATTCATATGTTACATTTATTTCTTTTTTTCTTTTCTTAGATGAAATTAAGTCTGAAAATTGTATAATCATATGTATTTGCTCTAGACTAAGTCCTCATATCCTTTAGGATACATTATACACATTATGTGTATAGCTTGAGCAAAGCTTCATTTCACTCCTTAGATAAATATTTGCCGAATAAACACAATTTATTATATAAAGTGCACCATTAAAAGTCAAGTAATTTATTGTAAATTACTTAACTAATAATTATGCACTCAAAAATATATCTATTGAATATTACAATTTCTATAAATTACTTAATTAATTCAAGAGTATCTCTTGCAATAACTAATTCTTCATTAGTTGGTATAACAAAAGCTTTTACCTTACAATCAGCTTTTGATATTTCTCTTAATTTTCCTCTAACATTATTTTTCTCAGTATCTATTTCTACACCTAAGAATTCTAATCCTTTTAAGATTGATTCTCTAGTTTCTGGCCCATTTTCTCCAACTCCAGCAGTAAATACAATAGCATCAACTCCACCCATAATAGCAGCGTATGATCCAATTGTAGCCCTTACCTTATATTCAAATATAGAAAGTGCTAATTTAGCTCTATGTATGCCTTCCTTAAAAGCAGCATCTTCAATATCTCTAAAATCTGAACTGATTCCTGATATTCCAAGAACTCCTGATTTTTTATTTAGTAAATCATTAACCTCATCTATTGATAAACCTTCTTCTTTCATTAAGAAAGTTACTATAGCAGGATCTATATTTCCACTTCTTGTTCCCATAGCAACACCTTCAAGTGGGGTAAAGCCCATTGATGTATCAATAGAAACACCATCTTTAACAGCACATAAACTTGCACCATTTCCTAAATGACATGTAACTATCTTTAAGTCTTTTATATCTCTTCCCATAACTTCTGCCACCTTTTGAGAAACATATTTATGAGAAGTCCCATGGAATCCATATTTTCTTATGCCATGCTTTTTATATAAATCATATGGAAGTGCATATAAATATGATTCTTCTGGCATTGTTCCATGAAATGCAGTGTCAAATACTACTACCATTGGAGTATTTGGCATTAGTTCTTCACAAGCTTCTATTCCTATCATATTTGCAGGATTGTGAAGTGGTGCTAATTTAAAGCATTGTTTTATATACTCTTTAACTTCTTCATTAACAATTACTGAGTTTTTATACTTTTCTCCACCATGAACAACTCTGTGTCCAACTGCTGATATTTCATCCATTGATGAAATTACTCCATGCTCACTATCTACTAAAGTATCTAAAACTAGCTTTATAGCAACTTTATGATCCTCCATTGGTTGTTTAACTATATACTTATCTCTGCCTTCAACCTTTTGAGTTAAAACTGAACCTTCAATTCCTATTCTTTCCACTAACCCTTGAGCTAATGCCTCTTCAGTAGTCATATCTATTAATTGGTATTTAAGCGATGAACTACCGCAATTAATTACTAATACTTTCATTTGTTATACTCCTTCCTAACAGTTATTATTTTTGAGATTGTGCTTGAACTGCAGTTAATGCAACAACATTAACTATATCATCAGAACTACATCCTCTTGATAAATCATTTATTGGTTTTGCAAAACCTTGGCACATAGGTCCTATAGCCTCTGCATTTGCAAATCTTTGAACTAACTTATATCCTATATTTCCACTTTGTAAATCTGGGAATATTAATACATTAGCTTTACCTGCCACATCACTATTTGGAGCTTTCTGAGATGCTACCTTGTCAACTATAGCCGCATCTAATTGCAACTCACCATCTATTAATAAATCTGGTCTTAATTCCTTTGCAAGTTCTGTAGCCTTTCTAACTTTATCAACCATTTCGTGATCTGCGCTTCCCATTGTTGAAAATGATAACATAGCTACTCTTGGTTCTATCTTACAAAGATTTTTAGCTGTATCTGCTGTAGCTATTGCTATTGCTGCTAACTGCTCATAAGTTGGGTTCGGATTAACTGCACAGTCTGAGAATAAAAGCATCCCTTCTTCTCCATATTTTGAACCTGGTACCATCATTATGAAGAAACTTGATACAACAGATACTCCTGGTGCAGTTTTTATTATTTGTAGTCCCGGTCTAAGTAAATCTCCTGTAGTATGTATAGCACCAGAAACCATTCCATCAGCATCATCTAATTTAACCATCATAGTTCCAAAATACAATGGATCTCTTACTATTTTTTCAGATTTTTCTAAAGTCATTCCTTTACTTTTTCTTAATTCATAAAACTCATTAACATAAGTTTGTAATCTTTCTGAAGTGTTTGGATCGACTATTTCGATTCCTTCTAAGTTCACTCCTAGTTCTTTTGCTTTTTCATTTATTTTGTTTTTATCTCCAACTAGAACTGGATAAGCTAAACCAAGTTCTTCGATCCTTTGTGCAGCAACTAGTGTTCTTTCCTCATCACCTTCTGGAAGAACTATTCTTCTTTTATCAGCCTTTGCTGCATCCCATAATTTATTCATAAGTTCCATAATAATTACTCCTTTCAAAAAGATACGGACTCATCTTCATATATTAATATACTCCTAAATAACTATAACTTTCAACATAAAAATATACGAAAGATTTAATTCTTTATATTATAAATATTCTGAATACTTTTGCTTGTCCGTAATCCTTCTCCTTTATATTAGTCTTTTATTAAATTTTTATTATGTTATAATGATTTTATATTTCCCATTAAGGAGTGTATTTATGAATATAACAGGAATAATAACGGAGTATAATCCTTTTCACAATGGTCATCTTTACCATTTAGATTCTGCAAAAAGAGAAACAAATTGTGATGGTATAGTTTGTATAATGAGTGGTAACTTCGTTCAAAGAGGTGAGCCAGCATTAATAGATAAATGGAAAAGAGCTGAAATGGCTATTTTAAATGGAGTTGATTTAGTTTTAGAATTACCAACTTTTTATGCTTTATCTTCTGCTGAATTTTTTGCAAGAGGTTCAGTATATATTCTTGATTCAATTAATGTAATCAATAACATTTTTTTTGGAAGTGAATGTGGAGATATCAACTTATTAACTAAAATTGCTAAAATATTAACAGATGAATCTAATGAATTAAAGTTAGAGATTAAAGAAAATCTAAAAAAAGGAATGACTTATGCTAAGGCTCGAGAACTTTCTTTAATAAAAATTTTAGAAGATGACTCTTTGAAAGAAATTTTATCAAATTCAAATAATATCTTAGGAATAGAATATATAAAGGCTTTAATTCTTTTGAATAGTTCAATTAAACCTTTAACTTTAAAAAGAGAAGGCGCTAAATATAATGATAAAGAACTAAATAGTCTCTTTTCTTCCGCTACTAGTATAAGAGAAAGTCTTAAAAACAATTTATCTTTAGATAATTTAAAAAATTATATTCCAAGTGTTTCATTAAATATGTTATACACTTTAAAAGATAAAAACTATCCTTTTGTCTTTGAAAAAGATATGTATGAATATATTAAATATAAACTCATTACAAATTGTATAGATTTTAACAATCTTTTTGAAATAAAAGAAGGCTTAGATAATAAATTCTTAAAAGAAATATATTACAGCACATCTTATGAAGATTTAATATTTAGAGTAAAAAGTAAAAGATATACTTATACCAAAATTTCTAGATTAATGTCTCAGATATTTTTATCTTTAGATAGATATTCTTTTAAAGATTTAATAAATCCAGATAATCTTTACGCTAAAGTTCTTGGATTTAATGATAATGGTCGTCTTATATTAAAGGAAATGAAGAAAAAATCAAAAATCCCCATTATAACAAAGGTTTCCAAAAACATAAATAATCCTCTTTTAAATCTAGATATTCAAGCTACTAAAGCATATTCAATATTAAATAATAAAGTGAATCCACTAAATGATTATTTAATGTTACCTATAATAAAAAGTTAATATTAGAAAGCCATAGGCATATAAATACTATATAGGAGGTAAATTTTATGTTTAGTATTTTTATTTTATGGCTTTTAATTTTTTTTCTAGTAGCATTACTTTTAAAACTTTTAGATATTAAGAAAAATTATCTTATTTGTTTCGCAATTACTATATTTATAATTATATTTGTAATAAATCTAGAGGTTAGTATTTCAGCTGCTATAAATGGTACAAAACTTGTTATCACAGCAATATTACCAACAATTTTTCCATTTAGTGTCATATGCAACTTATTAATCTACTATGATGGAATAACCCTTTATTCTAAAATTCTTGGGCCTTTAATTTGTAAACCTCTAGGTCTCTCTAGAAATTGCTCTTTTCCCTTGGCTGCAAGTTTTATATGTGGTTATCCATTAGGAGCAAAATACTCTTCTGACATTTATGAGCTTGGATATATACATAAAAGTGAATATGAAAGACTTTTAAATATAGCATCTAATGCAGGGCCAATTTTTATTTTAGGAGCAGTTGCAACTGCTATGTTATATGATGTAAAACTCGGGTATATTTTATTAATAGCTAATTATTTTTCTATAATTATTGTAGGTTTTTTAACAAGAAGAAATTTAAAATTTAAAGTTTCTTATTCAAATTTAAATAATACTTATAAAGAACTTCCCTTTGGTATTAATCTAAAAAATTCCATTGAAAATGCAGTTGCTACAACTATAAATGTAGGAGCTTTTGTTATAATATTTTCAGTACTAATAAGTATAATAAAAAGCAACACTTATATAAGCATTGCTTTTAAATATTTAGAAGACTTAATTAACTTGCCTGTTGGAACGTTATATAATCTTTTTTTAGGAAGTATTGAATTTACAAATGGATGTAAATTAATCTCTAATTCTAATATATCTATGAGTTTAAAATTAAGCATGATGAGCTTTATTTTATCATTTTCAAGCTTATCTGTTATAGCTCAAGTAAGCTCTATAGTAAGTAAAAGTAGTCCTAATATGAAGAAATATATATTTTATAAGTTTATACAAGGATTACTAAGTTTTATAATAACTTTTATTTCAAGTAATATACTTTTAACCTCAGTTCCAACTTCAAATATTATTACAAATGAAAATTATAATATTTATACACTTTATAAATATTTTATTCCTATACTATTGTTTTTTCTATTAACACTATTAATATCTATAACTCTAAAAAGTTTTAAGAAGAAATTACATTCCTCTTAACTCTGAAATATTTTCCTTTATTTTTGACCCTGTGCTACTTAGTTTTTCATCTATCTCTTTTGCTGCTATTTCAAAGGATTTTTGCATATTTTCAATTAGAATATTTCTTTTTTCTTCAATTTCTCGATCTAATTGAGATAAAATTTCTGTTGAATACTCTCTAGATCCAATTCTAATTGCCTTAGCATCTCTTTGTGCTAGGGCAATTATTTCATTAGCTCTTATTTTAGCTTCCTTCACTACATCATGATTTTCAACTTTTTGTTTCATCATTTCTAAAATTTCACTTTTAGTTGATTCATACTCTTTTTGAGCATCTCCAAGTATTCTATCTTTTTCAGTCATTACCCATTGTGCTTTTTTTAATTGATCTGGAAGATAATTTATTACTTGATCTATTACTTCTAAAAATTCCTTTTTATCTACTACACTTTTACCTGTTATAGGTACCTTAGGTGCTGTTTCTATAAGTTCTTCCAAATACTCCAAAAGTTCTATTATATTAACTTCTGTCTTCTCCATACCTTTTCCCCCTCGATAAAACAATTTAAAACTTATCTATAATTTCTGATATTAATTCGTTAGGTACAAGCCCTTCAATATTTCCACCAAATTTAGCAACTTGCTTTACTGAAGATGAACTCACATAAGAATACGCTGAGGAAGTCATCATAAAAACCGTCTCTATATCTGGATTTAATTTCGAATTCATAAGTGCCATTTGAAATTCATATTCAAAATCTGATATTGTTCTAAGACCCTTTAATATAACCTTTGAATTATGTATCTTTGCAAAATCCACTAATAATCCTTCAAAACTTAATACTTCTACGTTTTTTAAATTCTTAGTAACTTTTTTAATTAACTCAACTCTCTCTTCAATATTAAATAAACACTTTTTATCTACATTTACTAATACTGCAACTATAAGTTTATCATAAATCTTAGAACCTCTAGTTATAATATCTAAATGTCCTTTAGTAATAGGATCGAAACTCCCTGGATATACTGCTATATTCATATCTATCACCTTTTTATTTACTCCTCATATTTATAAAAACATACTGTTGTATTTCCATATTTTCTACTTTGTAATAATTTTATATCTTTATATCCTTCGTATATTTCCTCTATAGAATCTATTTTTGTAACTATTATTCCATTTTCCTTCAGCATATTATTTTCTTTTACTATTTTGATTGCTTCTGGAATCATTTCCTTACAATAAGGTGGATCTATAAATATAATATCAAAAGTTATTCCTTTATTGCTTAACATCTTTAAAGCATCATATGAATCCATATTTAATGGAACACAGAAATCTTCAAACTTTAAACTCTTAACATTTTGCTTTAACAAAGGAAATGTAGTATTACTTTTGTCAATTAAATAAACTTCCTTTGCCCCTCTGCTTGCTGCTTCTAAACCAAGACTTCCTGTTCCTGCAAACACATCTATAGCCACAGCATCCGGTATGTATCCTTGAATTATACTAAACATAGCTTCTTTTACTCTGTCTAAAGTTGGTCTAGTTTCCATGGTAGCTGGAGGTATTAATTTTTTCCCTCTTGCTTTACCTGCTATTATTCTCATTTAGTTTCCTCCTTAGGTACTATCATTTCAATTTTATCACAATATTTATTCATATACAATTTTTTTAATTAAAACAAATATATCGACTATATCTTTCAATAGAGTTTGATATTTCTCTACACAATTTTACATGTTCTATTTCATTAGAACTAATTAAATTATTAGCTTCATATCTTGCACATTTTAATATATCTATATCTTCATATATATCTGCAAGAACAAGCCCTATATCTCCACTTTGTCTTATACCAAACATCTCACCTGCTCCTCTGAGCTTTAAATCTTGCTCAGATATATAAAATCCATCTGTTGATTCTACCATTATTTCCATTCTTTTTTTTGTTTTTTGATTTTTTGCATTTCCAATAAGAATACAATAAGATTCATACTCTCCTCTTCCTACCCTTCCTCTTAGCTGATGAAGCTGTGCTAAACCAAATCTCTCCGAATTTTCTATTATCATCATTGAAGCATTTGGTACATTTACTCCAACTTCAATTACAGTAGTTGAGATAATAACTTTAATTTTATCTTCCTTAAACAAATTTATAAGTTCGTCTTTTTCTTTCGGCTTCATTTTGCCATGTAATATTTCTATACTTACATTTTTAAATACATCGTCTTTTAATTCTTCATAAAGTTTTTCAACTGAATTCAATTCCATTTTTTCATTTTCTTCGATCAATGGACAAACTATATAAACTTGCCTTCCTTTTCTTATTTCATCTAAGGCTAATTTATAAGCTAACATTCTATCATTTTCAGAATAGAATTTTGTAGCTATCTTTTTTCTTCCTGGAGGTAGCTTATCAATAATTGAAACATCTAAGTCTGAGTACATATATAAAGCTAAAGTTCTAGGGATAGGGGTTGCTGTCATAACTAAAACATCTGGTCGTCTTCCTTTGTTTATAAGTTTATTTCTTTGCTCAACGCCAAATCTATGTTGCTCATCTGTAATAACAAGGCCTAAATTAGTAAAATCTACATCCTCTTGTATTAATGCATGTGTTCCTATTACTATAATCGGTTCGCCTGTGGAAATTCTCTCTTTTATTCGTTTCTTTTCTTTTAAGCTAGTACTCCCAGTTAATAATTCAACTTCTACATCAAAAGCTTCTAATATTTTCAAAGTTTCTTTATAATGTTGATTTGCAAGTATTTCTGTTGGAGCCATTAGAGATGCTTGAAATCCATTTTTTATAACATTAAACATTGCTATTATTGCAACTATAGTTTTACCACTACCAACATCACCTTGAACAAGTCTATTCATTGGATAATTACTTTTTTGATCCCTTAATATTTCTCTAACAACTTTAGTCTGTGCCTCTGTTAACTTAAATGGTAATGCTTCTTTTAAATTCGTCAATTGCTTATGCCAATAAAATGAAATCCCATTTTTGTTTCTAAGATTATTTTTTAGTAATAAAAGTTTCATTGAATATGTAAATAGCTCTTGAAACTTTAATCTTACTAGTGCTTTATCTAATTCATTTTTATCTTTTGGAAAATGAATTTCTCTTATTGCTCTATCCAATCCTATCATATTATACTTTTCTAGCATTATTTCTGGTAAATTGTCTGTTATAACTATCTCATCTAATATTTGATTTATAAGCTTAGTAATTATTTTATCACTTAAATCACCTTTCAAAGGATATTTAGGTATTATTTCACTTTTCTTCGCGTCTCTACATCCGATAATAGGGTTTATAACTTCTAATAAGTTACCTACTTTTTTAAATTTCCCAACTAACTCATAAGATTCATTTAATCTATAAGAATTTTTTATATATCTTTGATTGAACCATTTTCCAACAACAATGTGTCCTTTATAATCAAACTTTATTGTTGTTATAATTTTCCCTGTTTTGGTTTTTATATCTCTATCATACCCTATTACTCTACAGCTTAAAATTTGTTTTTCTTCACCATCTATTTCATTAAAATCTATATCACTTCTTATAAATTCATAATCTCTTGGGAAATATAGCAGTAAATCATATATAGTAAAAATTCCGCATCTATTAAGCTTTTCACTAAGCTTTGGTCCTACTCCTTTTAGAGTAGATATTTCCATGGATATATTCATTTGCTCACCCTCAAAATTTTAATTCACTAAATATTAAAGCACAAGTTTCTACTTATGTAAATAAAGTAAAAACTTGCGCTTTTTTATTATTCTACTGATACTAAGAAATAATAAAGAGGCTGTGCTCCTTTATAGCATTGAACATCTAACTCTTCATACTTTTCTTCTATTTTCTCTGCAAATTCTTCTGCTTCTTCTTCTGTTACATCTGCACCATAGAAAATTGTTATAAGTTCACTGTCTTCGTCAATCATATCAGAAAGTATTTCCTCTGTAATATCAAAATAAGATTCTCCAACTCTCTTTATTTTACCTTCAATCAAACCAAGAATATTTCCTTCTTTTATTTCTATTCCATCCATTTCTGTATCTCTTACTGCATAAGTTATAGAACCTGTCTTAACCATTTCTCTTGCTTCTTTAAGATTTTCTACATTTTCATCAACTTCTAGTTCTGGATTAAACATTGTAACACATGTTATTCCTTGAGGTATTGTAGTTGTTGGTATTACCCTGACATCTTTATCTGCAATTTCAGCTGCTTGATTTGCTGACATTATTATATTTTTATTATTTGGTAAAACAAAAATATGTTCAGCATTTAATTTAGATACACATTCCATTATATCTTGAGTTGAAGGGTTCATTGTTTGGCCACCTTCTATAACATAGTCAACACCTAAATCCTTGAATATATTAGTTATACCTTCACCCATTGCAACTGCCACAAATGCATATTTCTTCTTTTCCTGTTCTAACTCTTCAACTGCTGCTTCACCTTCAAAGTGAGCTGAATCATCTATGTTAGCTTCTTTATATTCTTCTTTGCTTAAAAGTACTTCCCTATGCTCTTCCCTCATATTATCTATTTTTATTTTTGATAATTCTCCTAATTTAACAGCCTTTGCTAAAACAGCTCCTGGGTCGTTTGTATGAATATGTACCTTTATAACATCTTCATATCCAACTACAACTTGTGAGTCTCCCATAGGAGTTATATCATCTCTAAATTTTTCAGCTTTACTAGCATCTGCTAAAATTATAAATTCAGTACAATAACCAAATTTAATATCTATATCTTCTGTACCTTGAGCACCTTGCATTTTAGCAGTTGCTGGTTTAATATCCTTTATTTCAGCCTTAATATCATCTCTTAAGGCATCATACATTCCTTTAAGAATAATATATAATCCCATTCCACCTGAATCTACAACCTTAGCTTTCTTTAATGCTGGTAATAAATCTGGTGTTTTATCTAACATTATTTTAGCTTCTGTTACTATAACGTCCATAATATCTACTATATCTTTTACATCTGTATCTATCGCTGCATCAGCGGCAGCTCTTATAACAGAAAGTATAGTTCCTTCTGTTGGTCTCATAACAGCCTTATATGCGGCGTTACTACCTTCCTTAAAAGCTATAGCAAGTTCTATAGCGTCTACTTCATTTTTTCCTTCTAGGCCCTTAGAAATACCTCTTAATATTTGAGAAAGAATTACTCCTGAGTTTCCTCTTGCTCCCATTAAAGCCCCTTTAGCAAGCTTTTTTGAAGTTTCAGCAATTGACATAGAATTTAATCCTTCTATCTCTTTAACTGCAGCCTTAAAAGTAGCTGACATATTGGTTCCTGTATCTCCATCTGGAACAGGGAATACATTTAAAGCATTAACGTATTCGCTTTCTTCTAACAATCTGTTGCTAGCATTAACAACCATGTTATAAAAATCATGGCCATTTATTTTCTGATATTTCATCTTTTTACCTCCTAGACTCTAACTGCTTGAACATTTACTGTAACAGATGAAACTTTTAATCCAGTAAAGTTTTCCACGCTATAACGTACCTTTTGTATTATGTTATTAGCTATTACAGAAATCTTTGTTCCATATTCAACCATAACATATAATTCTATAACTAATTTATCTTCATTAAATTTCAGCTTAACACCCTTGCTTAAATTTTCTATTCTCATTAATTCCCATAATCCCTCAGTTGCATTCTTAGAAACCATACCAACTACTCCATAGCACTCCATAGTTGAAAGTCCAACTATTTTTGCAAGCACTTCGTCTGAATAATGTATATTTCCAAGTTCATTTGAATATCCTACCATATAGAATCCTCCTTATAAATATCCTTATACTATATTTTATATTACTTATATTTATTATTCAAGTAAATCTTACATAGCTTATTATATGAAGATAACATTATATATATAAATATTTTTTAATTTAAAAGTTTTTTCATTTTTTTCTCATTTTCTATTGCTTTTCTAAGGCTTACTATGTTAAAATTTAATCTGTCCTATTGAAGAGAAATTATCTTCACAAATAAGGAGGTGTTTTCAAGTGGCAAGAAGATGCGAAGTTTGTAATAAAGGGGTTGTATCTGGAACTCAATACTCCCACTCACATCGTCAATCAAAGAGAACTTGGGCTCCTAACATAAAGAGAGTAAAGGCTTTAGTTAACGGAACACCAAAAACAGTTCATGTATGTACAAGATGCCTTAGATCTGGTAAGGTTCAAAGAGCAATATAAGTTCAAATAGAAAATGCAATTGGTTTTAACAATTGCATTTTTTATTTTATATTTAATTATTTTGTCATACATTTTTCATATGTAGTTATCTTTTCCTTTTAAAAAATCTAATAAAATTTGAAATAAATCTTGGTAATTTTATAGCTATTATCTTCATAAATTCTCCCTCCATAAAAAATCACTCATCTCTTTATATACATTGTATGCAAATAAACAAAATGAGTGATTATTTTTTTATTTAATCTTTAGAATAAATAACCATTATAATTCCACTATCAAAAGTTATTTTTATGTTTTTTCCTACAAATTCATTAGAAGTAGTTAAACCATCACCCAAAGATAGATCATAATTTAATAAATCATATTTAGAATTTTTTATAGTAAAATTTTTTACTATTTCACAATATGCATGAAAAGATATAATATCCCCTTTATTTCCTCTTAATATCATACTTTTATCACATAAAAAAATTCTATTATTATCATCTACTATTTCAACATGAATAGATTTCTTTAGTCCTTTTAACATAAGTCCAATATTACTTAATGAATGATCATATCTAGTTCCAGTTGCTCCTAAAAGTATTATTTCTGTTGCTCCTTCTTCAAGAGCTAAGTTAAATGCAATTTCTGTATCTGTAAAATCCTTTTCCTTTTTGTATTTTATTTTTTTACAGCCATTGGCTTCCATACAAGCTATTATCTTATTATCCGCCGAATCAAAATCACCCAGTATGTATTTTGGAGATATATTATATTGGTATAGTACCTCACAACCTTTATCCGCACCTATTATAATATCTGCTTTTTTATATGATTCTAACAACAGATGCTTAGATGGTGCTTTTCCTCCTGATACTATTAAAGCCTTCATTTTATTTTCCTCTTATTACTTCTATATTTTCTTTAAGTTTTCCATCTCCAAATACTGCTGAACCAGCAACTAAAACATTTGCTCCTGCATTAATTATATCTTTTGCATTTGTTTTATCTACTCCTCCATCTACTTCTATTAATAAGTTTTCATTTAACTTTGAGCTCATTTCTTTAACTTCTCTAATTTTATCTAAAGAATATGGTATAAACTTTTGTCCTCCAAAGCCTGGGTTAACTGACATTATTAATACTAAATCTAATTTACTTATTATATCTTTCAAAACAAAGGTTGGAGTTCCTGGATTTAATGATATACCAGCTTTAATTCCCTTTGACTTTATATATTCTATTGCTCTATCTATGTGTTTTTCCGCTTCATAATGTATTGTAATTATATCTGCTCCTGCATTTACGAAATCATCTATATACCTTGAAGGGTTTTCTATCATTAAATGAACATCGAATATCTTAGTTGTTTTATTTCTTATTGATTTTATTACTGGTAATCCTATACTGATGTTAGGTACGAAATTTCCATCCATAACATCTATATGAATAAAATCTGCTCCTGCTTTATCTACGTTTATAATTTCCTCACCTAATTTTGAAAAGTCTGCTGATAATATTGATGGTGATATCTTTACCATTTGTATTTTTCCCCCTCTAATAATTCTTCTAATATTCTTATATAAAAATTATATCTTATTTCATTGATTTTATTTTCTTGTAATGCCTTCTTTACTGAGCATTCAGGTTCCTTATTGTGAAGACATCCTCTAAACTTACAATTATGATTATATTCCTCAAACTCAGGAAAGCAATATCTAAGTTCATCTTTATTCATAAAGCTAATATCTATATTGGAAAATCCCGGGCTATCAACTAAATAACCCCCTTCTATTTCTATAAGTTCACTGTGTCTTGTAGTATGTTTACCCCTACCTATTTTCTTTGATACAACTCCTGTTTCCATATGAGTTCTATTTATAAGAGTATTTATTAAAGTAGATTTTCCTGCACCTGATGGCCCACATAAAACAGTTTCATTATTTTTTAACCTTTCCTTAAGAAGAGTAATCCCCTCCCCTTTTTTAGCATTTATGAATAATACATCATAACCAATATCATTAATCTTCTTTTTAATTTCTTCCTTTTCTTCTGTACTTGCTAAATCTACCTTGTTTAAGCATACTATTGCCTTTATATTATTATATTCGCATAGTATCAAAAATCTATTTAAAAGGTCAAAATTAATATCTGGATTTTTTACTGCAAATACTACAAAAGCTTGAGTAACATTTGCTACGGTAGGTCTTATTAATTCCGAGGATCTATCATATATATCTTCAATTACCCCTTTTCCATTAGAGATATTTATATCTACATTATCTCCAACCATAGGCTTCATATCCTTATGCCTAAACTTTCCTCTCGCTTTACATTCTATTATATCATCTTTAGTTTTAACATAGTAAAACCCACCAATTCCTTTTATAATTTTTCCTTCCATACTTCCTCCAAAAAAATTTAATCTTTATATTTTATAATAAACAGATTTCACCAAAAAATGCAAATAAATTTTATAAAAATAAAAATCAGCTTAAATGCTGATTTTTATTTTTATAACTAATTTCCATTATTACTATTGTTAATTTTCAGTATTCTCTGGCTTTTCTGATTTTTTTGCTTTTATTTCTACTGTTTGACCTTCTTTTATTTCTTTAGTAAAGCTTTCAACTATATCTCCACTACCAATTATCTTATAAGATATATTATTTCTAAGAAGTATTTTTATTGCATCATCTACCTTCATTCCTGCTTCAAGGCCTAATCCTGCAATATCTATAATTTTTTCCTCAAACTTTCCTACTGTTAAAGTTATTGGGGTTCCTTCGGTTCGTTGAGAATCAGAATCAGATTGTTTTAATATTACACCATCTTGGCTTTTATCATTGGTAATTTCATAATTAATAGTTACTACAAGCTTAAGCTTTTCTAGCGTCTCTTTTCCCTTAGCTTCCTTTTCTCCTACTACATTAGGTACATTAACAAGTTTAACTTCTGGTCCTTTACTTATAATTATTTCTATTTCAGTTTTTTTACTAATTTTAGTACCAGCAGATGGGCTTTGTTTAATTAAATACCCATTTTCTACTTTATCACTATATTCTTCCTTAATAGTATAATTAGTAAATCCTTGAGTTTGTAATGTTTTCTCAATATTTGTTTTTTCATAATCTCTAAAATCAGGCATATCTACTTGTTCTTCTCCTGCTGAAACTACAACATTAATTATTGAATCTTTCTTTACCTTTGTTCCTGATTTAGGGTCTGTTTGTAATATAGTATTTTCTGGTTTATCACTTTTTTCAGTGCTTTTAACTTTTATCTGTAATCCTAAAGCTTCAACTTCTGATTTAACTTCATTCACAGTTTTTCCAACTATATTAGGGACTTCAACTTCTTTATTACTATTTCCATTTGCTAGGAAGTATCCTATAGATCCTAAAATTAATACTAAAATTATTGCTCCGACTACAATTAAAGCCTTTTTAACACCATTTTTGTTTTTCTTTTTTTTCTTAACAGTTTCTTTATCGTCTTCGTCATATTCTTCATCATATTCTTCGTCTTCATCATCATAATAATCATCTTCTAACTTAGAAATATGAGTTGTCTTTTGACTTTGACTATTAATCGGACTCATTATTATAGTATGATCACTATTATCTACAACTTGAGAGCCTATTACTACATCAGGATTTTCTTGTATCTTTTGTAAGTCCTGAATTATTTCTTTAGCATTTTGATATCTCTTTATTGGTTCTTTTTCTATAGCTTTAAGTATTAACTTATTTAAACTATCCGGAATAGCAGAATTTATATTTTTAGGAGGAATAGGCTCTTCTTGCAAATGCTTTAATGCAACTGTAACTGGCGAATCACCTTCAAATGGTAATCTTCCTGTTACCATCTCATATAAAACTATTCCAAAAGAATATATATCTGATCTAAAATCAATATAAGTTCCTTTTGCTTGTTCTGGTGAAAGATAATGAGCTGATCCAATAATACTTGTAGTATTTGTTATTGTTTGTGAGTCTGTAGATTTTGCTATACCAAAATCAGTAACCTTAACTTCGCCAGATTCAGTAACTAATATATTTTGTGGCTTTATATCTCTATGGATTATATTATTCTTATGTGCACAATCCAGAGCTTTAGCTATTTGAAGAGCTATTTTTATAGCTGTATTATAACTAAGCTTTCCACTATAATTAATTAACTCCTTCAAAGTTTTTCCGCTTATATATTCCATTACTATATAATCTATATCATCTTGAGTACCTACATCTAAAACATTAACTATATTAGTATCTGATAAATTTGCAATGGCAGTTGCTTCTCTTTTAAATTTTTGGGATATTTCCTTATTGTCTGCAAATTGCTTTTTTAATATTTTTACTGCTACAAATCTATTAAGCTTATTACATTTGGCTTTATAAACTTCAGACATTCCGCCTTCCCCTACTTTTTCAAGAAGTTCATATCTGCCACCTAGTATAATTCCATTCATATTACACCTCTCCTCCAAATAACATTACAGTTATATTGTCTCTTCCACCTTTAAATTTAGCTAGATTAACAAGTTCCTCACAAATATCCTGTAATTCTTTTTCTTCTAATTTAAATGATAAAATCTCTTCTAAGCCTATTTCATTTGTTAAACCATCACTACACATAAGGAAATAATCAAATTTATTTTTTTCTATGCTAAATAGATCTATATTTACAACTTCTTCTGTTCCTATTGCTCTAGTTATAACATTTTTTTGAGGATGATTTATAGCTTGTTCCTTTGAGATGCTACCACAATCTAAAAGTTCTTGAACTAAAGAATGATCTTTTGTTATCTTGGTTATTTCCTTTGATTTTATTCCAAAGCAAGAACTATCACCAACATTTGCAACTTGAGTTATATTTTTAGTTATTAAACATGCAACTAAAGTTGTTCCCATTCCATTATAGGTTTCATTGCAGTGTGCTAAATTATACACCTTTGAATTTGCATGTTGAATAGCTTTTTCTAATATATTTCTACTATTCTCATCTTTAAAATTATCTTTTATGTATTTTATTAATGACTTTGAGGCAGTTTTGCTTGCAACTTCACCAGCATTATGCCCTCCCATTCCATCTGCTACTACATAAATTTTAAATTCTTCATTTTCATAAAATTCTGCATAATCTTCATTTAGGTTTCTTAAGTTACCCACGTCACTTTTTATACCAATCACCAATACCCACTCCCTCTAAATTTGAGACTTTAAGAAATTTCTCCTTAATTGACCGCAAGCAGCATTTATATCATTACCCATTTCTCTTCTTACTGTAACTTCAATTCCACTTTCTGATAATACTTTTTCAAAATCTTCTATAATTTTTTTTGAAGGCCTTTTCAAAGTATTTTCTTTTATTTCATTGACAGGTATAAGATTAACATGACATTGTCTTCCCCTTAACAATTTTGAAAGAGATTTCGCATCTTCTTTACCATCATTTATACCTGATACTAATGAATATTCAAAGGTTATTCTTCTGCCCGTTTTATTAAAGTAATAATCACAAGCTTCTAATATTTCCTTTATTGAATATTTATTAGCAATTGGCATTATTTCTCTTCTTTTTTCATCACTAAATGCATGTAATGATATAGCTAGTGTTATAGCATATCCTTTATCTGCCAGTTCATAAATTTTAGGTACTAACCCACAAGTAGACAGAGTTATGTGTCTTTGACCTATATTTAATCCATAATCAGAATTTACTAAATCTAAAAATTTAGTAACATTTTCATAATTATCTAAAGGCTCTCCACTTCCCATTAATACTATATTAGAAATTCTTTCACCTAATACCTTTTGAGCTAATATAACTTCTGATAATATTTCCCCAGCCGTTAAGTTTCTAACTCTTCCTTCTAAAGTTGACGCACAGAATTTACATCCCATTCTACATCCAATTTGAGTAGAAATACATATTGAATTACCATGCTTATATTTCATTATTACACTTTCGATGATGTTTCCATCATCGAAAGCTAATAATAACTTTTGAGTACCATCTAAAGTTGATTCATATTTCTCTACTACTTCTGGAATTCCTATATAAAAATTTTTACTAAGTTTATCAATTAAACTTTTAGGTAAATTCTTCATTTCTTCAAAATTCCAAGTATATTTATATATCCACGAAAAAATTTGTTTTGCCCTAAAGGCACTTTCTTCATTTTCCTTCATCCATAAGGAAACTTCTTCTAAACTGTAATCTAAAATGTTTTTCATATTTCACCTATTTTATTTTCTTTATTTTTCCCATAAAGAAACCATCCATAGAATCATTTGGCAATATAGTTAAGCTTCCATCTGCATTGTATATAAAGTTACTATTATTTCCTATATATACTTTTTCTACAGCTGCATCTTTATGCTTTGATAAGAACCATTGTAAATTTTCTTCATTTTCTTCTTTATTTAATGTACATGTAGAATATACAAGTGTTCCACCAGGTTTTAAATATTGCCATGCATTTTCCATTATTTCTCTTTGTATTGGAACTAAATCTTTTAATTGTTGTCTTGTTTTATTCCATTTTATTTCTGGTTTCTTTCTTATTATACCAAGTCCTGAACAAGGTACATCTATTAATACTTTATCTCCATAGCTTATATAATCACTATTTAGCTTAGTTGCATCCATAGCCTTACACACTATATTATTTAGTCCTAATCTCTTTGCATTTTCTTCTATAAGAGAAAGTTTATTTTCATGTAAATCAAAAGCTAAAACTTCACCAGTATTGCCTAATAATTCAGCAATATGTGTTGTTTTGCCACCTGGCGCAGCACAAAGATCTAAAACTTTATCTCCTTCTTTTAAATCTAATAAAGGTGCTACAAGCATTGCACTTTCATCTTGAACTGTAATAAGTCCTTCTTTAAAAAGTGCATTATCTTCAATTCCTTTTCCACCCTTTATTGCTATTCCTTCTGGGCAAGCATATCCTTCCTCAATATTATATCCAATCTCTTCTAATTTTTCATAAACTTCATCATATTCTGCCTTAAATTCATTCACTCTAACAGTAACTTTTGGCGTCTCATTTAGGCCTGACATTAATTTCATAGTCTTTTCTTCACCATATTGCTTTATAAAAAGCCTTATCATCCAAGGTTGAAAAGAAAACTTATAAGCAAGTTCATCTATTCTGTTTCCTGGAACAACAATTTCTTTTTCATCTTTTATATAGTTTCTTAAAATTCCATTTACAAGTTTAGATGCTTCTAAAGAAACTTCTTTTGCTTCTTCAACAGCTTCATTACATGCTGCATATTCAGGTATTTTATCTAAAAAATACATTTGATAAATAGCTACTCTTAATATATTTAATACGGTTGTATCAATTAAATTAATATCTTTAACAAAATTTCCTATTAACACATCTAAAGTTCTTTTTCTTCTTAAAGTTCCATAAACAATTTCTGTTATAAGTCCTTTATCTTTATCTTCTATATCTCTTGTATTGAGTTCATTTGAAAGAACTAGGTTTGAATACGCTCCTTCTTCTAAAACTCTCTGTACTATTTGTCTTGCAAGTTTTCTACTGTTCATCCTTCTACCTCTTAATTATCATTATATCTATTATTTATAGCTATTAATCTTATTAGTTGAGAAATAGCCATAAGAGTTGCTGCTACATATGTCATTGCAGCTGCATCTAAAACCTTTTGCGCTCCTTTTAATTCCTCTCCATATAAGAAAGTTCTTGTTTTTAATATATTTAATGCTCTTGTCGAAGCATTAAATTCTACTGGAAGAGTTATAATTTGATAAATTACAGCTCCACTAAAAAATATTATACCTATCTTTGCAAATAATGGATTTCCTAAAAATATACCTATCATAAATAAATATATTGATATTGAGCTCCCTATATTAACAACTGGAGCTATTTTCGTCCTTAAAGCTAAAGGAGCATAATGAGTTTGATGTTGAATTGCATGCCCACATTCATGAGCTGCTATTCCAGCAGCTGCTACAGTTGCACTATCATATACTTCCGGTGAAAGCCTTATTACTCTTAATGAAGGATCATAATGATCACCAAGGTGCTTACTATATCTTTCAACTTTTACATCAAAAAGTCCTGCACCATCTAATATATTTCTTGCAACCTCACTACCAGTAACACCACTTAAAGTTCTAACAGTTTTATATTTTTTATATGCACTGTCTATTTTAAATTGTGCCCAAAAAGCTATTATCATAGCTGGTATCAAAATTAAATAAGTTGAGTCAAATAAAAATCCTGGATAAAACATAAATTTCTCTCCTTTATATATAGATTTATATTATTTATGGTAAAATCTAAATAAGTTTTTTATTTATTTCTAGTCCATTACCATTTGTATATTGTTCTATAGTTAAAGGCTTTCCATTTGGAAATTGAATTTTCTTAATTAACAATACCCCTAAATTTGTTGAAACTTTCATTCCTTCCTTAGATACATTTATTATAGTTCCTGGCTCTTTATTACTACTTTCTACTAAAACTTCACTTTCATATATCTTCATTGATTTATCATCATAAGTAGTATGTGCAATTGGCCATGGATTAAGTCCTCTAATTAAGTTATGAATGTTTTTAGCAGAATTATTCCAATCTATCCTCCCCAAATCTTTATTTAGCATCTTTGCATAAAAGGTTTCCTCACACTGTTTTTCTGGAATTATGGTTCCTTTTGATAAACCATCTATAGTATTTAACAAAAGGTCTGCTCCTCTATACATTAATAAATCATGCAATTCTCCAGCTGTCATATTATCAGTTATCTCAATCTCATCTTTAAGAAGCATATCTCCTGTATCAAGTCCTACATCCATTAACATTGTTGTATTTCCTGATTTTTTTTCACCATTTATTATAGCCCAATTTAATGGGGCTGCTCCTCTATACATAGGTAATAAAGAAGCGTGTAAATTTATACAACCATACTTTGGAATATCTAAAACTTCTTTTGTCAATATTTGCCCAAAAGCTACAACTATTATAAAATCTGGTTTTAAATTTTTTAGATACTCTAAAGCTTCTTTATCAGCTTTTAGTTTAGTAGGTTGAAAAACTTTAATATTATTTTCTAATGCAACTTCCTTAACTGGTGAATATGATATTTTTTTACCTCTACCTTTTGGTTTATCAGGTTGAGTAAATACACTTTCAACTCCATAAACATCAATTATTTTTTTTAATGAAGGTACTGCAAAGTCTGGGGTTCCCATAAATACTATCTTCATGCTAATCCTCCTTAGTTATTTTAAATAATCTATAAATAAAGTACCGTTTAGATGATCATTCTCGTGAAGTATAGCTCTTGCTAAAAGCTCTGTTGCTTCTAAGATGAACTCTTCTCCTTTTTCGTTTAGTGCTTTTACTTTTACATAGTTAGGTCTCTCAACATCTGCAGCTTCTCCAGGCACACTTAAACATCCTTCTTCACCAATTTGAGTCCCCGAAACCTCTAATATTTCTGGATTTATAAATACTCTTAATCCATAATCATCATAAACATCTATAACAAATATTCTTTGAAGTATACCAACTTGAGGTGCTGCCAGCCCAACTCCATCAGCTTCATACATAGTATCCGCCATATCTTCAATTAATTTTATTGTTCTAGGTGTTATTTTAGTAACAGCCTTACATTTCTTTCTTAATGCTTCATCTCCATTTTGTCTTATATTTCTAATCGCCATTTTTCTACCTCCTAAGTCAAATTATTTGGATTAATATCAATAGTTGCTTTTACTTCATTATATACATTCTTATTTAATTGATAAAGTTTATCTTTAATTTTTTTACAAAAATCTAAAGATAATTCACCTTTAAACAAAATTTGCCATCTATAATTATCTTTAATCTTAGAAATGATACACGAAACTGGTCCTAACATTTCTACATTATTATATTCATCCTTTATTTTTTCAAAATTATCTTTTAATAACGCCATAAAATCCATTAATATTTTTTCATTTTTAGAAGAAGCATTTATTAATAGTATTTTACCAAAAGGAGGATAATACATCAAACCTCTTGCTGTAAATTCTTCATTATAAAATCCTTCATAATTATAACTTTTAGCATAATTTAAACTATAATGATCTGGATTATATGTTTGAACAATAACTTTCCCCTCTTTAGCTCCTCTCCCTGCTCTTCCTGCAACCTGTGTAACTATTTGAAATGTTCTCTCAGCAGATCTATAATCTGGTATGTTTATAGACATATCTGCAGCTAATATTCCAACTAATGTTACATTTTCAAAATCTAATCCTTTCGATATCATTTGGGTTCCTATAAGGATATCTCCCTTTCTATTTTTAAATAAATTATATATATCCTCATGGGCATTTTTACTTCTTGTAGTATCTACATCCATCCTTAGAACTCTAGCATCTTTAAAGTATTTTTTTACTTCTTCTTCAACACGTTCTGTTCCAGCTCCAAAATGCTTAACATATTTACTTTTACATTTTGGACAGATTTTTTGTTGCCTTTCAGTATACCCACAATAATGGCATATAAGATATCCATTTTTATGATACGTCATTGATATGTCACATTTGTGACATTTAAATACATACCCGCAACTTCTACAGGATACAAAAGTAGAAAAGCCTCTTCTATTCAAGAATAAAATTATTTGCTCTTTTCTGTATAAAGCTTCCTTAATTTCTGTAAAAAGCTTTCTGCTAAACATGGATATGTTTCCACTATTCAATTCTTCTCTCATATCTACTATATCCATTATAGGCATAGGTTTATTATCTACCCTATTATTAAGTTCTAATAATTCTATTTCACCTGTAATAGCTCTATAATAAGTTTCTATAGATGGTGTTGCTGAACCTAATATAACTTTACAGTCTTTAACTTCACTTAAAAATTCTGCTATTTCTCTTGTTACATATCTAGGATTTTGTTCTGATTTATAAGTATTTTCATGTTCCTCATCTATTATTATTACACCTAGATTGGAAACTGGTAAAAATAATGCACTTCTCGCACCAATTATAACCTTCGCTTTACATTCTTTAACTCTATACCATTCATCATATCGCTCTCCATCTGATAGCTTACTATGAAATACTGCAACTTCTCTTCCAAATCTTCCTTTAAATCTTTCTATCATTTGTGGAGTTAGAGATATTTCTGGTACTAAAATTATTGCAGATTTTTCTTTTGAAATAGCTTCACTTACAAGCTTCATATAAATTTCTGTCTTTCCAGAACCAGTTACTCCCTTTAGTAAGAATATTTTTTTATTAGAATCTTTTATTTGGTTTAAAACCTTAATTTGATCTTCTGTAAGTTTTCTTTCACTGTATTCGATATATTTTTTATTATTATATCTATATACTATTTCTTCTTCTATTTTTAAATATCCATCACTTACTAATTTATTAATTTTATATAATGAGAATTTATATAAATTCACAAGTTCACTTTTATTAAATTTTCCATTGTTATCTTTTATAAAGCTTATTATATCTTTATATTTATTTAAAGTATTACTATCCAAAGAATTATCTCCAATGGCTACTACCATTTTATACTTATTCTTAGTTCCCTTTAATATTCCTTGTGGAATAAGAAGCTTTATAGCATCTATATACTTACATAAATAACTTTCCCTTATAAAATAAATAAGCTTTAAATCATTTTCACTTAAAAGTGATTCTATTGCCCCTATGGATTTTATTTTTTTTATTCTAATGCCCTTTATTTCTTCTTCTTTTATAGATAATATAAATCCATCTACAAGAGAATTTTTAACTCCAAAAGGTACTTTTACCCATTGTCCTATCTTTATTTCATGTTTAAGTTCTTCTGGTATTTCATAAGTAAAGGGTTTATCTATATCTAAAGCATCACTATTTATAATGATTTCTGCATATTTTTTCAAATTCATCACCCTTTTATTAGGTTATATTAACCCTATAAATAGAAGAAAGCGCCCTTTAGCGCTTTCTTAATATAGTTTCAAAGATTTTAGATGCAACTTCTTTTTTACTCATCTTATCTAAATATATTTCTTCTCCATCTTTAGAAATAATGATAACTTTATTATCTTCACTTCCAAATCCGGTGTCAGCACTTGTAATATCATTTGCCACTATATAATCTAAATTCTTTTTTTGTAATTTATTCTTAGCATTCTCTATTATATTGTTACTTTCTGCTGCAAATCCAACAAGAACTTGATTATTTTTCTGTTCTCCTAATATCTTTAAAATATCGTTATCTCTTACAAAAGTTAAAACTAAATCCTCTTCGCTTTTCTTTATTTTTTCATTGCTATAGTTTTTAGCTTTATAATCTGCAACTGCTGCTGATTTAATAACAATATCGCTATTTTTAAAATTATCTAACATTGCATTTTTCATTTCTTCATTTGTAGTTACATTTATTACATTTATACCTGTAGGAGGGTTTATATTAGTTGGACCTGACACTAAAGTAACATTAGCCCCTCTAGCTTTAGCCTCCTCTGCAATATAATATCCCATTTTTCCTGTTGATCTATTTGTAATAAATCTAACTGGATCTATTTTGGAATGAGTTGGTCCCGCACTTATTAAAACATTTTTCCCTTGTAATTCCTTAGATTTATCTTGATTGTTAAGTACTTCTAAAACTCTTTCTACAATTGTATTTACATCTGCCAGCTTCCCTGTACCTATATCTCCACAAGCAAGTCTACCAGAAGCTGGTTCTATAAATTCATATCCATATTTTTTTAATTTTTCTATATTATCTTGAACGATCATGTTTTCATACATGTTAGTATTCATCGCTGGAGCAAAGATAACCTTTGCTCTAGTTGCCATAATAGTTGTAGATAACATATCATCAGATATTCCATTTGCAACTTTTCCAATTATATTTGCAGTAGCTGGTGCTACTAAAAAAACATCTGCTCTTTTAGCTAGTGATATATGTTGTATTTCAAAGGCCTTAGGCTCTGCAAACATATCTGTTACAACCATATTTTGACTTAATGATTGAAATGATAATGGAGTTACAAATTTAGTTGCAGATTCAGTCATAATAACTCTTACATCAATATCTTTCTTCTTTAAAGCACTTATGATATCTAAAGCTTTATAAACTGCAATGCCTCCACTTACGCCTATGCATACACACTTTTTATTATTCATAATTATTTTAAACCTTCTTTTGTAGGTATAGCTTCATATCCTACTTCACCTTCATTAACTTCATTAATAGCAATAGTTAAAGGTTTTTTAGATTTAGTTGCAACTAATGGTTCGCTTCCATCTATTATTTGTCTTGCTCTTTTTGAAGTAACTATTACTAGTGAATATCTGTCATCTACCTTTTTAAGTAAATCCATTATTGATGGATTAATCATAGAGTTGTTCATGAATTAAGCCCTCCTTGGAATCTAAAATTGTATTTTCTTTTATTCTATCAACTCTGCATTTTTCTGCTGCTATAATTGATTCTACTTTTGATACAGCTAGATCTAAAGTATCATTTACTACAGCATAATTATATTTTGAAACATAATTAATTTCTTTATATGCATTTTTAAATCTAGTCATTAATGATTCTTCTGTTTCGCTGCCTCTTTTTATAATTCTTTGTTTTAATTCTTCCATTGATGGTGGAAGAATAAATATAAATACTCCTTCACTAAAGTTTTCTTTTACTTGTAGAGCTCCTTGAATATCTATTTCTAGAATAACATCCTTTCCTTCTTCAAGCATTTTTTCCACATTTACTTTTGGAGTACCATAAAAATTTCCATGGACATTAGCATATTCTAAAAATCCATTTTTTTCAACTTTTTCTTTAAATACTTCTTTGGATAAAAAGTAATAATTTACGCCATCTACTTCTCCATTTCTTGGAGATCTTGTTGTAGCTGAAACTGAAATATATATATTTTTATGCTTTTCTAATAAAGCCTTACAAATAGTACCTTTTCCAGCTCCCGAAGGTCCTGAAATAACTATTAAAACACCTCTATTATTACTCTGCATTATTCATCTACCTCATCTACAGCTTCATCTTTTGCTACAAGCCTATGAGCTACGGTTTCTGGTTGAACTGCTGATAATATGACATGATCACTATCTGTTATTATAACAGCTCTTGTTCTTCTTCCATAAGTTGCATCTATAAGCATACCTCTATCTCTAGCTTCTTGTATTATTCTCTTTATAGGTGCTGACTCTGGACTTACAATAGCAACAAGTCTATTTGCAGAAACTATATTACCAAATCCAATATTAATTAACTTTATACCCATTGTTCTCCTCCTATTTACTCTATATTTTGTGATTGTTCTCTTATTTTTTCTATTAAGTTTTTTATGTTAATGACATAATTTGTCATATTCATATCGTTAGATTTAGAAGCAATTGTATTAGCTTCTCTATTCATCTCTTGAATTATAAAATCAAGTTTTCTTCCAATTTGTCCGTCTTCTTTAAAAGTTTTTCTCATTTGATTTAAATGACTTTTAAGTCTTGTAATTTCCTCATCTACCGCTGACTTATCTGCAATTATAGCTATCTCTTGTGCTATTCTCACTTCATCTATTTCTATTCCTTCAAGTAAATCTTTAAGCTTAACCTCTAATTTCTTTTTATATGCAATTGGAACAGTATATGCTATATTTTCTATATTGTGTACTAAACTTTCTATTTCAATTAATTTTTGAAGAATATCTTCCTTAAGCTTTTCTCCTTCAATTATTCTCATATTATTCATCATTTCTAATGATGAATTTATAAGAGGTTTAATAACTTTCCAAATTTCGTCTATTGAATCTTCTTCTTCTATAATCGTTATAACATCAGGAAATCTAGCAATTTGAGTTGCTGTTATATCATTTTTTATATTTAGATTTTCTTCTATTTCTCTTAAACAGTTATAATAACTTTCTGCAAGTCTTAAATTTAATTTAGCTATTCCATCTCCGCTACTATAACTTTTTTGATTAATAAATACATCTACTTTTCCTCTTGATAGTTTTGAATTTATTAATCTTCTAATTTCTTCTTCTAAAGAAATTATACTTTTGGGTAATCTTACATTTAAATCTAAATACCTGCTATTTACACTTTTCATTTCCACTGAAAATAAAAATTTATTTCCTTCTTCACTACTAGCTCTGCCAAAGCTAGTCATACTTTTAACCATATATGCCTCCAAAGTTTATATTATATTAAAAATACAAGAACATTTTAATATTAATTTATATTTTACTTAATTGTCAATAATTTGTTTACAAATTATTAACATTTGTTTTTTTATTAATTTACAATTAAAAAAAAGAAGTAGAATATTCTACTTCCTTCTTAGGATTTACTAATACGAAAAGAGTTACCTTTCTGTATAATTTATATAAATACTAACTTAATTATAAATAATATTGCAAGCAATATCATAACTATAGATACATTAGTCCTATCTTTTTTCTCTTTACAGAATAGATTATATACTAAATTAATTACTACATATGATAATATTCCAATAGTTAAACCATCACCAATACTATATGTTAAAGCCATAGTTGTTATTGTTAAAAATGCTGGTACACCTTCTGTTATATTATCAAATTTAATATCCTTTACAGCTCCAAGCATTAAATATCCTACATAAATTAATGCTGGTGCAGTTGCACATGATGGTATTGCTATGAATATTGGTGAAAAGAACATTGCTACTAAGAATAATATTCCTGTTGTAATTGCTGTATATCCTGTTCTTCCCCCGGCTGCAACACCAGTTGAACTTTCTACATATGTTGTAACAGTTGAAACACCTAATATTGCTCCTATAGTAGTCCCAATCGCATCTACTAATAAAGCTTTTCCCGCATTTGGTACATTGCCATTTTCATCTAACATATTTGCTCTTGAGCAAACTCCTACTAAAGTTCCAACTGTATCAAAGAAATCTACAAACAAGAAAGTACAAACAACAACTATTAAATTACGCGCACTATCCATATTTAAGAACTGACTGAAGTCTAATTTACCTGCTATTGGAGTAATACTTTCAAATTTAAATAATCCTTCTGGCAAATAAATACCTAAATTAGTTGCTGCTTCTGGATTTATTAATGCATATCCCCAAGCCAATAAAGTGCTAGTTAATATACCAAATAATATAGATCCTTTTATTTTCCTCTTGTCTAATACTGCTATTATAACAACTCCAACTAATGCAATAATAACTGTTGGTGAAAAATGGCCCATTTTAACTAGTGTTGCATCATCCTTTATTACTAATCCTGCTCCTACCATACCTATAAATGCTATAAAAATACCAATACCTGCAGTAACCGCATGTTTCATTGTCATTGGTATTGCATTTACAACAGCTTCTCTTACCTTAAATAATGATAATAATATAAATATAATACCTTCTATAAATACTGCTGTTAAAGCTGTTTCCCATGATACTCCCATTCCTATAACAACTGAAAAAGCGAAAAATGCGTTAAGTCCCATACCTGAAGCTAATGCAAAAGGTAAATTTGCAAGTAACCCCATCAATATGCAAGCTATTGCTGCTGCTAGACATGTAGATGTAACTAAAGCTCCAGCTGGCATTCCTGTTGCTGATAATATATTAGGATTTACTGCAATTATATAAGCCATAGTTAAAAAAGTAGTAATCCCAGCCACTATCTCTCTTTTAAGATTTACATTTTTGTTTCCTAGTATCGGTAATAGTCCTTGTCCTTGTGATAAGCTTTTCATTTTTAAACCCCCTAATTTTTTATAAAAAAAAGCTGCATGAATTATTAAGCAGATAACTCATAGCAGCTTTTTAATAAATACTAACAATTATATAGTAAATTAATTAGTATTAAACTCATAGTCAAGATGTTTACGGTATCCTGGTAGAAACTTATGACCCTTATTGTCAATATTATATGAGCTACTTATCTTACGAACATTA
Source organism: Clostridium sartagoforme (assembly GCF_039521405.1). Classification (NCBI taxonomy): domain Bacteria; kingdom Bacillati; phylum Bacillota; class Clostridia; order Eubacteriales; family Clostridiaceae; genus Clostridium; species Clostridium sartagoforme. The sequence goes on along the minus strand of NZ_BAAACH010000014.1, from coordinate 43,013 downwards.
TTATACATTTTAAAATATAGTTTGTCAATATAAACGTATTAATTCGTTTATAAGTCTACATAATATTCGTATTGTTTTTAAAAGATTCCCTTATATCAATTCTTTTACTGCTTGAAAGTGCTACTATTAATTTAATCCTTGCTTTTTGTCCTGGCATACTTTCTTCAAAAAATACACCTAAGTCTTTAAGCATTTTCCCTCCACCTTCATATCCATAAGATTCATATACCCTTCCCTCAAAGCATCTAGAAACGATGACAACAGGTATATTATTATTTAAAGCTCTTTTTATTCCAGCTACCATAGAAGGTGGAACATTTCCTCTTCCTAAAGCTTCTATAACAATTCCTTTATAACCTTTATCTATAAAATAATTTATGTAATCCGAACTCATTCCTACCACACATTTTATTAATGCAACCTCATCATTTATACTTTCTACATAATAAACCTTATGTTTTTTAGTCTTTCTATAAAATAACACCTTATTATTATCTACTATTCCTATTGGGCCAAAGTTTGGAGTTTTAAAAGCATTAAGTGCCATTGAATTTGCTTTAGTAACATCTGCTGCTGAATTTAATTCCCCATTAAAACAAACTAATACACCTCTACCTTTAGCTTCTTCTGAAATTGCCGTACATATTGAAGTTGCTAAATTAAATGGACCATCATATCCAAGTTCTGAACTGCTTCTCATAGCACCTGTTACAACTATTACCTTTTCTGTATCTATAGTTAAATCTAAGAAGTACGCCGTTTCTTCTAAGGTATCTGTCCCATGAGTTAATACAACTCCATCTATATCTTCTCTATCTACTAAAGATTTTATAAATTTACTAAGTTCTAGCATGTTTTGTATTGTAATATGTGGAGATGGTTTACTAGAAAAGCTATGAGATTCTATCTCTGCAAATTCTTCTATTCCAGTTACCATTGACATTATTTCTTCTCCAGTTAAACTTGGAACAGCCGCTTTTATTCTTTCATCTACTTTCATAGAAATTGTTCCTCCATTAAAGACTACTGCTACCTTTTTCATATTTTCCCTCCTAAAATTAATTAAAAAATAAAAACCCTTGGATAAACCAAAAGTTTAAAAAATTTAAATCTAAATTAGATTATTGGTAGGTCGGCGTATCCTACATCTCTTATTACTGAAATTCAGCGTATGAGGAGCCCTTTCTCACCTCAATAATCTATTAATTTTATGCCAATATACATATTATAGCTTTTATACAAAAATGTTTCAACTTTTATTATTTCCATTTTATTAATTTTCCTCTATATAGTCTATTGTTTATTTTACCTTCGCTTATAGGATACATTGTTGAAACATATATATAATCCCTTTTGCTATCTATATCTATACCTATTAGTATATTCGTCTCTGCCTTTTTTATTAATTCGATATGAATCCCTTTTTCAGTTAGCTTATATACCCCTATATAGTCTGGATCTTCAATTATATTTCTCATATATTCTATTAGATTCCCAACTACTTTTTTACTCAATTGTTTTCCATGTCTTTTTTTAATATGCTTTAATACCCCTGGGGAGGCATAGATGGTACCTGTAAATTTTACCCCTAAGTTTTCTGCCATTCTTTCTTTAAAATATCCTACTCTCTTATAGGTACAAAATCTGTCTTCCATAATATCCCTCAATTCTGTATAGTGTATATGAGCTTTATTTTTAAAAGATCTTACTAATATATTATTCATTAGTATTGTTTTAATTTACAAATATAATGTAAATGTACTATTTATTTTATAAAGAAAAAGGTCAGTCTACAATAAGACTAACCTCTTTCTTTATAAGATAATGCAGATTAACCCTCCACTACCTTCATTTATTATCTTTTGAAGTGTTTTCTGAATTTTAACTTGTACATCATCAGGCATTTTATATAATTTATTTTGTAATCCTTCTTTTATCAACACTTCCAAAGGTTTACCAAACATATTACTTTGCCATAAAGATGCTGGATCCTTATCAAATTGCTCCATTAGTGATTTTACTAATTCTTCACTTTCTTTTTCTGATCCCATTATAGGACTTATTTCAGTTTTTATATTAGCTTTTATAAAGTGAAGTGATGGGGCAGATGCTTTTAGCTTCACACCAAACTTCGTTCCTTGCTTAACCATTTCAGGCTCTTCAAATTTCATTTCTGATAACTGTGGTGCAACTAATCCGTAACCAGTTTCTCTTACATCAATTAGTGCATCCTTTACTTTATCATATTCTTTTTTGGCAAAATTTAATTCTTTTATTAAAGATAATAAATCACTTTCTGATTGAACATCTAAATCACAAATTTCGCTTAGTATGTTATAGAAAATTCCATCTTTAGGTTTCATAGTAATAATTGCCTTACCTTCTCCCAAATCCACTGAACTCATTTCTGTTGGAGATAAATTTTCTTCTTCTTTTAATAAATTTAATGTAGTTTTAATATCTCTAACCTTACTTATGTTTTCGCACATTCCTTTTATTATATTAAAGAAATTCTTTTTTAACCAATGTTCAGGCTCTAATTTTTCAACCCAACTTGGCATATTTATATTAATTTCTTTTACTGGGAATTCTTTAAGTACATGTTTAAATATATTTTCTACATCACTTTCATTCATATTAGCTACATCCATAACTTGAACTGTAACATCATATTTTTCTTCTAAAATTTTTTTCATCGCTCTTGTTTCTGGAGCATTAACATATTTCGTATTAAGTACAACTATGAAAGGCTTATTTATAGCCTTTAATTCATCTATTACTCTTTCTTCTGCTTCTAAGTACTCATCTCTTTCTATCCCTGTAATACTTCCATCTGTTGTGACTACAAGGCCTATGGTAGAATGATCCGTTATAACTTTTCTAGTTCCTATTTCTGCTGCATCTTCAAAAGGTATTTCGTAATCGTACCATGGAGTATTTACCATTTTAGCTTCTTCTCCATCCATATATCCTACTGCACCTTTTACAATATAACCAACACAATCAACCATTCTAACCTTAAATTTTATGTCTTCATCGATAGTTATTTCTACAGCTTCATTTGGAACAAACTTAGGTTCTGTTGTGTGAATACTTTTTCCTGATCCACTTTGAGGTAATTCATCTTTTGCTCTTTCCTTTTTATAATTATTATCAATCTTTGGTATTACCATAAGGTCCATAAACTTCTTTATAAATGTTGATTTACCTGTTCTAACTGGTCCAACAACACCTACATATATGTCCCCTTGTGTTCTTTCAGCTATATCCTTGTATATATTAAAGCTGTCCACGGTGTACCCTCCTATTTATTTTTAACACTATATATATATTCAAGGATATAAAAAAATATACAGTTTTTTAAAATTTTTAAAGATTCCTCGAAGTACATATATAATAATATATTAATTTCAGTTTAATAATATTACCATATATAGTTAAAATCATAAAAGGATTGATTCTAAAATGAAAATTTAATTAATAAAAAAAGAAAAAAGCTCCATTAGGAGCTTTTAAAATAAATTAAATCAACACTTATTTTTAGTATATTTCACTTTTTCTTTCTCTTTCCATTAAATCTATTACTGCATCTTTAGGATTCTTTTCTTCAAATAATATTTTATACAAAACATCTGTTATAGGCATTTCAATATTTAATTTTTCTTTTAACTCATAGAAGGCTCTACATGCTTTAATTCCTTCTACTACCATTCCTACTTCTTTTATAGCTTCGTCAGTTGTTTTTCCTGTACCTATTAAATAACCTGCTTTTCTATTTCTAGAATGAAGACTAGTACAAGTAACTATTAAATCTCCCATACCAGTAAGTCCAAGGAAAGTTTCAGCTTTACCGCCAAGCTTAACTCCTATCCTAACGATTTCAGCCATACCTCTTGTCATAAGTGCTGCTTTTGAATTATCCCCATATCCAATTCCATCACAAACTCCTGCTGCCAATGCAATTATATTTTTAACTGCACCACCAATTTCAACGCCTATCAAATCTTCATTAGTATAAACCCTAAAATTGATACTTATAAATAAATCTTGAACTTTTTTAGCTGCATCTAAATGATGTGAAGCTACTACTACAGTTGTTGGAATATCAAAAGCTACTTCTTCAGCATGACTAGGCCCGGATAAAATTACTACTTTATTATTTGGTAATTCCTCTTCTATAACTTGAGATAATCTTAAATTGCTTCCTTCTTCAATTCCTTTAGCTATACTTATAATTATAACATCTTTTTTTATCTTATTTTTTAACGATTTTGCTACTACTCTTATAGCATGTGAAGGTACAGCTAAAACTATAAACTCTGTATTTTCTATAGCTTCATCTAAATTAATATAAGCAGTGACATTTTCAGGTATATGTAAATCTTTAATATATCTATCATTTCTTCTATTTATATTAATATCATTAACTGTATTTTTTTCTCTATCATATATACTAACCTTATTACCTTTGTTAGCCAACAATATTCCTAGAGCAGTACCAAAACTACCTCCTCCTAAAAAGGTCACATTACTCATTATTATTCCTTCCTTTCTCTATATTCTATTTGGATACCAGTTCCACTAAAATCAAAGCTTTCCCTTAATTGATTTTCAAGATATCTTTCGTAAGAAAAATGTGATGCACTTGAATCATTAACAAAGAATATAAACTTCGGTGGTTTTGATGCAACTTGAGTTGCATAATAAATCTTCATCCTTTTCAGTCCTACTATTGGTGGTTCTTTCATAAGAACAGCTTTATTTATAACTTCATTTAATATTCCAGTAGGGATTCTCTTTGAATAATTATCATAACATTCTCTTGCTATTTCTAAAACCTTATGTGCTCTTTGACCAGTTTTTGCAGATATAAATAAGTATTTTGCATACTTTAAAAACTTAAGACTCATTTGTAAATCTTCTTTATATCTTTGCATAGTTTTATCATCTTTTTCTATCAAGTCCCACTTGTTAACTATAACCATAATAGCTTTGTTCATTTCATGAGCATAACCTATTATTTTTTCATCTTGTTCAGTTACTCCTTCAGTAGCATCAATCATTAATATACATACATCTGCTCTTTCTATTGCAGTATATGTTCTGATTACAGAGTATCTTTCTATTTCTTCCTTAACTTTACTTTTTCTCCTAAGTCCTGCTGTATCTACTAAAATAAATTTTCCATGTTCAGTTTCTAATGTACTATCTATGGAATCCCTTGTTGTTCCAGGTATATCCGAAACTATTAATCTTTCTTCTCCAAGCAGTCTATTTATTAATGATGATTTACCAACATTAGGTTTTCCTATCATTGCTATTCTAATAAAATCATCTTCTTCATCTTCTTCATTATATTTATCAAAATTTTCAACTATTCTATCTAGCATATCTCCTAGTCCTAATCCTTGAGATGCTGATATGGTTACTGGATCTCCAATTCCTAAATTATAAAATTCCCAAGCATTTTCTTCTTCTTTTAAAGAATCAACTTTATTAACAACTAAAACAACTTCTTTTTTACTTTTTCTAAGCATACTTGCAACTTCATGGTCAGCAGGAGTTAATCCTTCTTTTCCATCAACAACAAACACTATAACATCAGCTGTTTCAATAGCTATATTTGCTTGTCTTCTCATTTGCTTAACTATTATGTCTTCTCTTTCAGGTTCTATACCACCAGTATCTATCATTGTAAAATTGTACTTAAGCCATTCAGCTTGAGCATATACTCTATCTCTTGTAACTCCTGGTGTATCCTGAACTATAGATATTCTATGTCCTGCCAATCTATTGAATAAAGTGGATTTACCTACATTTGGTCTTCCAACTATAGCAACTATCGGTTTACCCATTATTTTTCCTCCTCACAATTTTCATTTATTATATCAATAAGGTCATCTCCTGTATAATCACAAACTATAACCTTAATTCCAAGGGCTTTTTCTAAATCTTCTATTCTTAAATCATCCAACATAATCATATCTGCTGGGCCAAGTTCATATCCTTTTCTAAACATATTACTTGGCATAATTAAATAATCTGTTTCTATTTTTCCTTTTAATTGATCTATTATATCAGTTCCAGTTAAAAGTCCTGCTACTGTTATAGTATTTCCAAAGAAATTATTAATAATTTTATATACATCAATCTTAATATTTGGATTATGTCTTTTTATATTGTTTGCACATTTTTTTATTTCTTCATATGCAAGTTCCCCAGTAACCATTGAAAAACTACCCTTACGGTTTTTATCTAGGAATTCTAAAGAGTTTTGAGTAACTTCCCTAAAATATCTTATCATTCCTACACCATCTTCTAGTTGTTCATATTCTGAGTAAAATTCATCATTTGGAACATCTAAACCTGCTACTAAATAAAATTCATCAGATAATCTCACAAAAGGAGTACCTGTTTCTTCTACAAATCTTCTTTGAAGATCTTGTACCATCATAATTTCATTTTTTGCAGTTTCATTTGTAAATGTATCTACATGTGGAAGATTTTCTCTAAACTTAGTTATACCTATAGGTACAACTGCTATATTCTTTACATATGGATGCAGTTCATATAAATCAATAATAGTTTTTCTTAATTCTTCACCATTATTTACGTTAGGTATGCATACTATTTGTGCATGCATTACAATTTCTGCATCTCTTAACTTTTTAAGTCTTTCCATTATGCTTCCTGCAAATCTATTTTTTAGCATTTTCACTCTTAATTCTGGATTAGTAGTATGTACAGAAATGTTTATAGGACTTATTTTATATCTTATTATTCTATCGATATCTTCGTCCTTCATATTTGTTAACGTAACAAAGTTTCCTTGTAAAAAGGATAATCTTGAATCATCATCTTTGAAATATAATGTATTTCTCATACCTTTTGGAAGTTGATCAATAAAGCAAAACATACAATTATTTGAACATCTTTTAGCTTTATCCATTATTCCACCATCAAATTCAATACCTAAATCTTCTCCATATTCCTTTTCAATTTCATATTCCCAAACTTCTCCATCAGGTTTTTCAATTTCTAGAAGTACTTCTTCATCTGCTGCTAAAAATTTATAATCTATGATATCATCTATGGGTGTACCATTAATTGATATTAATACATCATTAACCTCTATTCCAACCTCTTCTGCAATACTTCCAAGGTCTACCTTTTTAATTAGATTTTTCATTTTTTCACCTCAATATTTTAAAAAGTATCTTTATATTATGTCATTTTATATAATAATTTTCCCCATATATAAACGAAATTATCTAAGATTCTTATTTATTAAGTTCTTTATATTTAAGTTGTTACCTTTTTTATATTAAATCGCAATTCACCTAATTATAATCATCACTTGATGTTATATTACATTAATAATAATATCTAGTCAATAAAAAACATCCCTATCATTAGGGATGTTTTTTATTTATTTATTCATTTAAGTCAACATAATTACCCTCTTTTGAAAAAATTATCCATTCACATATATTAGTTACATGATCTCCAATTCTCTCTAAATACTTTGATGCAAATAATATTTGTGTCCCTTGATTTATCATTGATTCATCTTTACCCATTTTCTTTAGTACTATTTCAAACATTCCTTGATAAATTTCATCTACTCTATCATCCATATCACAAATTTCATATGCTGCCTTCTCGTCTCCATTTACATATGCTTCAATTGAAAGTTTTATCATATTTGTAACTATGTCTACTATTTGCCAAACTGGTGCTATTTCATTTGAAAAATTAACACCTTTAACTCTTGGAACTATCTTGCAAATATCTACTGCATAATCTGCCATTCTTTCAAGATCTGTAACTATTTTAGTTGTAGTATATATACTTCTTAAATCCCTTGCAAGCGGCGACTCAGTAGCCATGAACTTAATACATTTTTCTTCTATTTCTTTTTGAAGATTATCTACTTTATCATCATCTTTCATAACTTTTTTTGATAATTCTAAATTTTGATCCTTAAGTGCCGTCATGCTATCATATATTTGTTTTTCAACCAGGCTTGCCATTTCAATAAGTTCAGAATTTAAAAGCTTTATCTTGTTGCTCATTACTTCTCTCATCATTTCAAATCACCTCTTATATATTTTAACCAAATCTTCCAGTAATATAATCTTCTGTTCTTTTGTCTTTAGGTTTATAGAATATATCTTCAGTATCTCCGTATTCTACTATTTCACCATTTAAGAAAAATGCTGTCTTATCAGCAATTCTTCCTGCTTGCTGCATATTATGAGTTACAATAATAACTGTGTACTTCTTTTTTAGCTCCTCCATCAATTCCTCCATTTTATTTGTGGATATAGGATCTAAGGCAGAGGTCGGTTCATCCATTAATATGATTTCTGGTGAAACTGCTATAGTTCTAGCTATACATAATCTTTGTTGCTGTCCTCCTGATAAACCTAAAGCACTTTTTTTAAGTCTATCTTTGACTTCATCCCAAAGAGCTGAACCTTTTAAACTCTTTTCCACTATCATGTCTAATGTTTTTTTATCTTTTATTCCGTGAAGTCTAGGTCCATAGGCTATGTTATCATAAATCGACATAGGGAATGGATTGGGTTTTTGGAATACCATTCCTATTTTTGTTCTTAATGCAATAACATCCTTACTCTTATATATATCTTCTCCATCTACAGATATTTCTCCATCTATTTTTACATTATCTATTAAATCATTCATTCTATTTAATGTTCTTAAAAAAGTTGATTTTCCGCATCCAGAAGGGCCTATAAATGCAGTAACTTTATTGGCTTCTAAATCTATACTTATATTTTTTAATGCTTGGTTATCACCATAATATAAATTTAAATTTCTAACTTTAATTTTAGGCATTATTTCATTTGACATACTTACACCTCTTAGTTTTTTAATAATTTGCCTTGCTAAACTTTTTGGTTATAATCTTAGCTATAATATTTAAAATCAATATAATAATTATTAAAACTATTCCAACAGCTGCTGCTTGTTCTATATTACCAGCTTCTTGAGTTACTAAATATGATTGCACCGTCAGTGTTCTGGCACTAGACATGATTCCCTTAGGCATTTTTGCAACAGTTCCTGCAGTTAAAAGTATTGCAGCTGATTCTCCAACCACACGTCCTACTGAAAGTATAACTCCAACTAATATTCCTGGAATAGCACTTGGTACTATAACTTTATACAGTGTTTGAAACCTTGTTGCTCCAAGTCCTAGTGAAGCCTCTTTATATGAAGATGGAACTGATTTTAAAGCTTCTTCTGTTGTTCTTATTATTACTGGTAATATTATTATTGCAACAGTTAAGGATCCCGCTAATAAAGAATATCCAAATTTTAATGTTACAACAAAAAATATTGATCCAAATAATCCATATACAATAGATGGAATTCCAGATAAGCTTTCAGTTGCAAACCTTATTATCTTTACAATTTTTCCTTGTTTTGCATACTCTGTTAAATAAATTGCTGCTAATACTCCTATTGGAGTAGCTACTAATATGGATATAAACACAGTATACAAAGTGGCTACTATCATGGGCAATATTCCCCCATCGCCTGATGCTGAATAATTTTTTGTTATAAAGTCTATGCTTATATGTTTATATCCCTTAACAAATATAAATCCTAATATAAATATTAATACTCCAACTGTAATTCCAGCTGAAATCCATAATAATAACTTTAGAATATTTTCTCTAAATTTTCTCATATCTATTTACCTTCCTTATTAGAAAGTTTACTTAATATTAAATTTAATAATAATATAAATAAAAATAATATAACTCCTGTTGCAAATAACATTTCTTGATGTGTTCCAAATGCATAACCCATTTCTAAGGCAATATTAGTTGTTAAAGGTCTTACAGAATCCATTATAGATTTTGGAATTATAGCCGAGTTTCCTGCTACTAATATTATTGCCATAGTTTCACCAATTGCTCTTCCTATTCCAAGAACAACTGCTGCTAAAATACCAGACCTTGCAGCTGGAACAACAACTTTAAAAGTTGTTTCTATATGTGATGCACCAAGTGCTAATGATCCCTCTTTATATGATTTAGGAACTGACCTAATTGCAGTTTCCGAAACTGTTATTATAGTTGGTAACATCATAACTGATAAAACAATTATAATTGCTAAAAGACTTTGGCCCTTTGGAAGATTAAAAGTATTCATAATCCATGGCACTACTACTGCTAATCCAAATACTCCATATAAAACCGATGGAATTCCTGCTAAAAGTTCAACTGCTCCTGATATTATCTTACCTACTTTTTTGGGTGCGATCTCTGCTATAAATATAGCTGTTAGTATTCCAATAGGTACTCCTATAACAAGTGATCCCAATGTTCCAAATATAGATGCAAGTACCATCGGTAAGACTCCAAACTTATCTGAACCTGGTACCCATACTGATCCAAATATAAAATTCTTAAATGAATATCCCTTACTTATAAAAGGATTTAACCCTTTAAAAAACACAAATCCTATAATTAACAATAAACTTATTACTGCAATAAGAGCACTTCCAAAAAATATCGCTTTTGATACATTTTCTATTACATACTTGCTATTGTTATTTTTTTTTACGTTTAACATGATTACCCTCTCCTATGAAAGTAAGAATGCCCAATAATGAGCATTCTTAATAACTCAAAGTTATTTAACTGGAATTAACTTATTTTCTTTAACTATTGTTTGACCTACATCACTTAAGATAAAATCAATTAATTTTTGACCATTATCTGTTAACTTTCCTTCCTTTGTTGCTAATAAAAACGGCCTAGATATTTTATATTCTCCTGATTTCACTAAATCTGCTTTCGGCTCTATATTTTCAACATTCACAATATTTACTTTATCATCTAAGTATTCAAAAGAGACAAATCCTATTGCATTTTCATTTCCTGCTACTGTTTCTTTTAAACCACCATTACCATTAGAAATCATTGCATCTGCTTTTAATTCTTCTGATTTGTATCCAACTATTTCTTGGAAAGCATCTCTTGTTCCTGATCCTTCTTCTCTTGAGGCAACAACTATAGGTGCATCCTTTCCACCCTCAATTTCTTTCCAGTTAGTTATCTTCCCTGTATATATTCCTTTTATTTGCTCTAATGTTATATTTTTAATTACGTTATTCTTATTTGTTATTATTGCTATACCATCATATGCTATAATTGTTGGTTTTACTTCTTTTTCTTCTTCTGATTTTAATTCTCTTGAAGACATTCCTATTTCTGATACTCCGTTTATAGCATCTTTAATCCCAGCTGAAGATCCTACTTGATTTATTTCTATAGATACATTGTTATTGTCTATTTCATACTTCTCTGCAATTTTTTCCATTAATGGTCCAACTGACGTTGAGCCTGAAACTGATATTGTTACTGACTTTTCTGAAGAGTTATTATTTGTATTTGAGTCTCCTTCTTTTCCACATCCCATAAATACTCCTGATGCCATAGAAACTAATAAAGCTGTACATATTATCTTTAAACTTTTTCTTTTCATAAATTTCCCCTCCAAATTAATAATTTAAATTTATTATTTTTTATTAATTTTCCTTACATATTTATATTAGTCCCTAAAAGTTAAGTAAATATTAGCTTAATGTTAAGAAAAGTTATGAAATTGTTAAATGAAATTTAAACAAGCTTATTTTAATGTATAAAAAAAGAAAAGACTTACAACATCTTTTCTTTTTTATATTTAATCATTCAATTTTATAGGTCTTCTTAACCTAATTGTAAATTTAGTTCCTTTATTTAATGTAGAATTAACAAAAATTTCTCCATTAAACATTTTAACTATATGCTTGACTATAGCTAATCCTAACCCCGTACCGCCTTTTGCTCTTGATTTATCAACTCTATAAAATCTTTCAAATATTCTTGGTAAATCCTCTTTTGGTATTCCTATTCCATTATCTTCTACTTCTATGTATGTATAATCATTTACATTATAAATTTTTATCTTTATATTTGTTTCATTATTTGAGTATTTAATAGCATTCTCCACTAGATTTAATATCATTTGGAAAAATTTATCCCTATCTCCAATTAAATTCTTAGTTGCCTTATTTATAAATTCTATTTCTATATTTTTATTATTCATTTGAGGAGTAACCATATTTATTACATCTTCTATAACTTCTTTTGGATTAAATGTTTCTTCCTTCATTCTATGATTGTTTTCAATATTAGAAAGAATTAAAATATCATTTATTAAATTTGTTAATCTTTCTGCTTCTTTGTCTATTATATCCAAAAATTTATTTTTAGTATCTATATCTTCAACAAATTTTAAAGTTTCTGCAAAACCTTTTATTGAAGTTAATGGAGTTTTTAGTTCGTGAGAAACATTAGCTACAAACTGACTCCTAATATTCTCTAATCTTTTAATATCTGTTATATCTAATACTGTTATAACTACACCTATTGGTATTTTTTTATCATTTATTATCGGTGCCTTTTTAATTCTCAGCTCCCTTGGTATAGGATGTATTAATTTTATTTCCTTCATTTCTATAAACGGTACATTTTTCATAAATGTTAGTATATCATAATCTATTATATACTCCGATATCTTTTCTCCTATAATATCCTTTTTTATTCCAAATAAATTTTTAGCATATGGATTTATTAAAATTACGTTTTGTTTATTATCTACTGCTATTACTCCACTTTCCATACTTTCTAAAATAGCTTCTAATTTATTTCGTTTATCTAGAGAATCACTTATTTTAGCTTGAAGTTGATCTGCCATATTATTAAAAGTACTTGCTAATGATCCAATTTCATCATTTGTAAATATACTTACCCTTCTTCCATAATCACCATTAGCAATTTTATTAGTTACTATTTCTAGTTCTTTAACTGGATAAATTACAGCTCTTACTAATTTTAATGATAGCCCTAAAGATAATAAAATTACAAATACTATTACAATAGAATAGTACTTAATATAATCTTCAGAAAATAACTTTATTGTATATAATGAAACTGAAGATCTTATTATTGTATTATCATCAATTCTCGTTGCATAATAAATTACATTTGTATTTTCTGTATTACTATATCTTGTTGAAGAAGCTTCTCCATTTTTAAATGCTCCTATTACTTCTTCTCTATTTAAATGATTTTCAAGATTTTTATTATCCGTATCTTTTACTACAGTTCCTTCCTTATCTACAAAAGTGAATCTTACTTTTGAATTGTTTATAGTAAAGTTCTTTAAATTATTCTCATCAAAGTTATTTGATTTTATAACCAAATTATTATAAACAGCTAGAATCTCTTTAGTTCTATCTATTTCTTTAAAGTTTACTAGTGCTATAAAAGAGCAAGTCACAATAATTAAAGCAAAAATTACAGTTATCAATGATGATGCTAATATTCTTTTTCTCATAATTCTTAGTTATTAGGATTAAATCTATACCCTACTCCCCTTATAGTTTCTATTAGTTTTGGATTTTTATCATCTTCTTCTACCTTTTTTCTTAGATATCTTATGTGCACATCTACTGTTCTTGTTTCTCCAACATATTCATATCCCCAAATTTTATCTAGAAGAGTTTCTCTTGTTAATATTTTCCCTCTATTCTTAACCAATATTTCTAACAACTCAAATTCTTTTAATGTTAAATCTATTTTTTTATCAAATATAAAGACATCTCTTCTATCAAAATTTATTAAAATTCCATTTGATTTATATACTTCTTCACTTCCTTCTACCGATTTTATTCTTCTTAAGACAGCCTTTATTCTCGCTAATAATTCTCTTATTGAAAATGGCTTTGTAATATAATCGTCAGCACCAAGCTCTAACCCTAGTATTTTATCTAATTCTTCACCCTTTGCAGTTAACATTATAACTGAGATATCTTTGGTTTCATTGTCATTTCTAATTGATTTACATACGTCAAATCCATCTAATCCTGGAATCATTAAATCAAGTAGCATAAGATTTGGTTTTTCTTCCCTAGCGATTCTTATAGCGTCTATTCCATTATTGGCAGTTATAACCTTATACCCTGAATTTGTCAAATTATAGCTTATAAGCTCTACTATATGATCTTCGTCATCTACAACTAATATTTTTTCTTTTGACATTAATATCCCTCCCTACTTTATAAAAGTAAATGAAAATAATCTTCCATAAGTACCTTCTGATTTTCTATATGAATATAATTTTGTATCTCTTTCGCAATGAGTGCATAAATTAAGTGAATATATATTGTCTTCATTAATTCCAAACTTTCTTATATCATTTAATATACATTCTTGCATACTTAATTTTCTTCCATCAAATAGTTTATATTCATCAATCTTTGTCTTTAAAAGAAATTTTTCTTTTAATTCTTCAGAAACTTCATAACAGCATTTTCTTATATGTGGTCCTATAAATACTTTTGTTTCATTTTTATTTATATTGAACCCCTCTTCAATTTTTGATAATGTTTTTAAAACTATTGAATTATATGTTCCTTTCCAACCACTATGAATAGCCGCTATAACATTACTTTTTTCATCAGCTATAATAATTGGAACACAATCTGCTGTAAACACTCCAATTGCTACATTTAATTCATTCGTAATTAAGGAATCCCCTTCTTCTTCTTTAATATTTGTATAACTTTCATCATATATATAAGCTTTATCACTATGAATTTGGTTAAGATAAATAACATCTTGTAAGCTGAATTCATTTTTTATACTATTTAAATTATCTATTCCATAACTGGTATTTCTATTAAAACTTCTATCTTTTTCAGCTGTTGAAAATGCTAAAGTTATTTTTCCAAGATTATAAGTCAAAAAGTCTTTTCTTTTCTCAAAATCACATATAGATAAGTTAACCATATAGTCACCTCTTTACTTCATTTTAATACATTTTACCATTTATTAATTATATTTTCTATTTCTTTTGCTAACCAAACTTATATTTTAACTTACTTTTAACTAAAAAAATTAACTTAAAATAGAAAATGAAGAATTCCTATTTTAAGTTAATTTTTTATTTTGTAGAAACTAAACTTTTTATTTCTTCTAAAAAAGTGTTTATATCTTTAAATTGTCTATAAACGGATGCAAATCTCACATAAGATATTTCATCTATTTCTTTAAGTCTTTCCATAACCATTTCGCCTATACTTTTAGACTCTACCTCAGTTATCATCTTATTAGAAATAGCTTTTTCTATATCCTCGGCTAATTCTTCAATTTGTTTCCTTGATATAGGTCTTTTTTGACAAGCTATTATAAGTCCATTTACTATTTTTTCTTTATTAAAATTCTCTCTCGTTGAATCTCTTTTAATAACTAGTATTGGAATATCTTCAACTTTTTCATACGTTGTATATCTTTTATTACATCGTAAGCATTCTCTTCTTCTTCTAATAGTAGTATTATCATCTGTTGATCTTGAATCTACTACTTTACTTTCTTCAAATGAGCAAAAGGGACATCTCATCTTCTTATTCACGCCTTTCCTAAGTATTATCTTAAGTATATATAGATTATACAGATTTTTTTTTACTATTACTAGATGTTATTTTATAAATTAAATTTATCTATATCTGTACTATCAACTAATATGACCTCTATTCCTGCTTTTTTAACTTTGCTCCATGGTATTTCTAAATCTTCTTCTTTACTGAACCAGCCTTTAGCAGTCCCTGGTAATATAATAGATATTACCTTACTTTCTGAAATATCTATAACAAAATCTTTAATATATCCCATCTTTGATCCTGTTTTAATATCTATTACTTCCATAGTTCTAAGCGCATTTAATGAGTGTAATAAAAAGTCTTCTTCTTCCATTTGTGAATATTCTTCATTTTCAATTTTCATACCATCAAATAATCCCATAAAATATCCTCCCTTAATAAGTTATAACTATTTTAATATTTATATTATAGCTTGTACATTGTGTAGCTATTTTAAAAGAGCTCTTATAAAAGAGCTCTATACATATTTCCTCATATGTTTTAAAGCGGTTTTTTCTAATCTTGATACTTGTGCTTGAGATATTCCTATTTCATCTGCAACTTCCATTTGAGTTCTTCCATTAAAAAACCTTAAGGTTAATATTAATTTTTCTCTATCATTTAATTTTTTCATTGCTTCTTTAATAGATATGTTTTCAAGCCAATTTTCATCACTATTTTTAGAATCGCTTATTTGATCCATAACATATATTGCATCCCCACTATCATGATATATTGGTTCAAATAATGATACTGGATCTTGAATAGCATCTAATGCAAATACTACTTCTTCTCTTGGCAAATTAAGTTCTTTCGCTATTTGTGATACTGTTGGTTCTTTATTATTATCTTTTACCAACCTATCTCTAACTAATAACGCCTTATAAGCTATATCTCTTAAAGATCTACTTACCCTTATTGAATTATTGTCTCTTAAATATCTTCTTATTTCACCTATTATCATCGGTACTGCATAAGTTGAAAATTTAACATTTTGACCTAAATCAAAATTATCTATAGCTTTCATTAATCCTATGCATCCAACCTGAAATAGATCATCAACATTTTCACCTCTATTATTAAATCTTTGTATAACACTTAAAACTAATCTTAAATTGCCCTTAATAAATATTTCTCTAGCGCTTTTATCCCCATCTCTCATTCTTAAAAGTAATTCTCTCTTTTCTTTTTCTTTTAAGATAGCTAGTTTGGATGTATTTACTCCACATATTTCTACTTTATTAATAATCAAGCTCATCAACCCCTTCAGAAGTAATAACATACTGCATTAAAAAGTATCTCCGAGAGTGATGTGTTTTATACTAAAGACAACCTAAATCATTTTATTGATTTCTTTTTTTAATCTATTTATTATTTTTTTTTCTAATCTTGAAATATACGATTGTGATATTCCAAGCATATCTGCTACTTCTTTTTGTGTTTTTTCTCTAGTTCCATTTAAACCAAATCGTAATTTCACAATTTCCTTTTCCCTATCATTTAGATTTTTTAAAGCTAGAAATAATAACTGTCTATCTACTTCATCTTCGATTAAGTTATAAACAGTATCATTTTCTGTTCCTAATATATCAGATAATAAGAGTTCATTACCATCCCAATCTATATTTAACGGTTCATAAAATGATATTTCTGCTTTTACCTTACTATTTCTTCTTAAATACATTAATATTTCATTTTCAATACATCTTGAAGCATATGTCGCCAATTTTATTTTCTTTTCAGGATTAAATGTATTTACAGCTTTTATTAATCCAATAGTCCCAACAGAAATTAAATCTTCTACGCATACTCCTGTATTTTCAAACTTCCTTGCTATATAAACAACTAATCTTAAGTTTCTTTCAATTAAAATATCCCTTATTGATTCATCTCCATGTATAAGCTTTTCAACAAGTTCTTCTTCCTCTTCTTTCTTTAATGGTGGAGGAAGAGCATCATTCCCTCCTACATAATGAACCTCTGGTTTGAAAATTTTTAATTTTTGTAAAATCCTATTTATTAATATTTTTAAACTCATCATATTCTCACCTATATTACTCCTCTTGATAATAATGCATTAAACTCATTTTCTTTACTTAATTTATTTTTACAACTGCAAATTATAACCTCTACAGTTTTCCATTCTTTACCTTCCCCTTTTATTCTCACCTTTTCGCTTTTGAATCCCTTTAAATTTCCTTCTTCCCCTATTGTGCTATATGGAATGTAAAATAATTCATTACTTGGTACTTTTAATCCACTTAAAAGATCATTTTCTATTATTATACATGGTAGATTAGTTACTGGTTCCCTTAAGGCATTTCCTGTATCTAGTAGCCCTTTAATAGACAAAGTATTTTTTTCATCAAAAATTTCTATCTCGTATATAAAGTTTTTTATTAGTGCTCTTTCTCTTAAGTAATCTGTTATCCTAACCACAACTATATATAGTACCATTATTGAAATTAGTAAATATTTTATAGAATAATTATTAATTTCAAAAGATTTGAATATACTGTATTGGTTGTCCATTATTGAAAAAGCAAAACAAAATCCACATAATGTAAATGATATTATAATAAATGTTACCGAAGATTTTATTAAGTTTTGTAATTTAAAACTTTTTGTAGATATTAAATTCATTAGTAATACTACCAAAAGCTTAATTGGCAGAGAAGTTAAAATACTGCTTTGTAAAAATAGAACTACTGTATAAAACGCTCCTACAATAGCTGCAAAGTAAATAGATTTACCATACTTGTACCTAAGAACCTTCATAGTAACTAATAGTAGAAATAAGTTTACAAAAAAATTTTCTATTATAAGTATATCTATGTAAACTACCATATTTTTCTCCCCCTTTGTACTTAAATTATAAACTGTTAGCTTTCAAAATTTTGTCATAAAAACTCTTTGTAAAATATATTTTCATCTCTTATTTATTACATATAATTACAGTTATTTAACTATTTAAATAAAAACTAACAAAGAAAACTATAATTATTAATATATATATTCGAATAAAAAAAGAAGATGTTAAAAACATCTCCTTTTTTAAAAGTAAACTTTTAAATTATAATATAAATCATTTTGAACTATCTTCTTGATCTTAAAAAGCTTGGAATATTTACGCTATCAGTCTCAATATCTAAAAGAGGATCTACCTTCTTAGTTGGTTCTGATATATCCGCTTCAACTTTTATTGGTTGTTCTTTCACTGCTCTTTTTTCAAATATTGGTTCGTGATTTAATATTTTTTTATTGTCTTCCTCAAAACCTGTAGCTATAACAGTAATTCTTATTTCATCATTTAACGTTTCATCAATAACTGCACCAAATATTATATTTGCATCTGGATCTGCTGCTTCTCTAACTATATCTGCTGCTTCATATACTTCTATAGCTCCTAAATCAACTCCACCTGTAAAGTTAATAATAACTCCAGTAGCTCCATCTATTGATGTTTCTAGTAAAGGTGATGAAATTGCTTGTTTTACTGCATCCTGTGCTTTATTATCTCCTGTACCATGTCCAACTCCCATATGTGCAAGTCCTTTATTTAACATAACTGTTTCTATGTCTGCAAAGTCAGCATTAACTACTCCTGGGATTGTAATAAGGTCAGAAATCGCTTGTACACCTTGTCTTAAAACGTCATCTGCTAACTTAAATGAATCTAAAAGAGTTGTCTTCTTATCAGCCATACTTAATAATCTTTCATTTGGGATTATAACTAATGTATCTACTGCTTTCATGAGATTTTCAATACCCATTTCTGCATGTCTCATTCTTCTTTTCCCTTCAAATGGAAATGGCTTTGTAACTACCCCTACTGTTAGTATATTCATAGATTTAGCTATTTCTGCAACTACAGGTGCTGCACCAGTACCAGTTCCACCACCCATACCAGCGGTTATAAATACCATATTTGCACCTTTTATAGCTTCTGCTATTTCTTCTCTACTTTCTTCAGCCGCCTTCTTGCCAATCTCAGGATTAGCTCCAGCTCCAAGACCCTTTGTTAACTTTTCTCCAATTTGAATTTTAACATTAGCATGGGATAGCATTAAAGCTTGTTTATCTGTATTAACGGCAATAAACTCAACGTTTTTTAGCCCTTCTGTAATCATTCTATTAACGGCATTTCCGCCGCCGCCTCCACAACCAATTACTTTAATATTGGTTAACTCTTGCATATCTACTTCGAAATCTAACAAAATAACTCCTCCTTTAGAAAATATCTACTAGTAATTTTTCTACTTTGTCTCTTCTCTTAACAATTTCATCTTCATTTAATAATTCATTTTTTACTTAAATAATATATTTTTATATATTAATTTTACATCATACTGTACCTTTTTAACAATACTTTAATAATGTAAATAACAAAGATTTTGCTATTTCATCACAATAAATATATATTTTTCAATATTTTTTTACATTTTTTTACTTATTTTGTTTCAAATTATTATTATAATTTGGGAACTAATATAAAATTTATTTGCTTTTATAAAAATACCCATAATTTTTATAATTAAATTTAATGAAATTCAATTATTATTTTATCATTTAAACTGAAATAACTCAACCTTTTAGTTTCTATTATAATAATTTTCAACTAAATCATATGTATTAATCTAAATAACACTCCCTTTATATTTTATAATATAAATATATCTTATTATTAATTATTAAATCTATTTAAAAAATATTTATAAATCTTATATTCAACAGAGATTTTAAATTTCCTCTCTTAACTTATATTATTTTATAAATTTTAATAAAAAAAAGAAAAGTTTTTTATTAAATAAGTTTTTATAATTTTTTAAAGAATAAAAAACAGAGATTAACTCTGTTTTTATTCTTTCTTATAGCATCATAATTCTTTTTATAGTTTCTCTATCAACTGAATATGTTAATGCAGTCTCTCCACTTATTATTCTTCTTTTATATAATTCTGCCAATGCCATATCCATAGTCTTCATACCATACTTCCCACCAGTTTGAATAGCTGATTCTATTTGATGTGTTTTACCTTCTCTAATTAGATTTTGTATTCCTGGAGTTGTGGTCATTATTTCTAAGGCTGCAACTCTACCGTTGTTATCTTCATTAGGTACTAATTGTTGTGATATAACACCTTGTAATACAGCTGCTAATTGTATTCTTATTTGTTGCTGTTGATGTGGTGGAAAAACATCTATTACTCTATCTATGGTTTTAGCAGCTCCTATTGTATGTAGTGTGGAGAATACTAAATGACCAGTTTCTGCCGCAGTTATCGCAATAGAAATAGTTTCAAGGTCTCTCATCTCCCCTACAAGTATAACATCCGGATCTTCTCTTAAAATAGCTTTTAGTGCACTTTGATAGCTATTGCTATCCTTTCCTATTTCTCTTTGATTGATTATACAATTATTATGCTTATGAAGATACTCTATAGGATCCTCTAATGTTATAATATGCGCTTCTCTTGTATTATTAATTTCATTTATCATTGCAGCTAACGTTGTGCTTTTCCCACTTCCAGTAGGTCCAGTAACTAGTACTAATCCTCTTTGCTTTTGGATTATATCCTTTATTACTTTAGGATGTTTTAATTCGTCTAAAGTAGGTATTTTTAATGCAATTACTCTTATTGCAATAGCATCACTATTTCTTTGCTTGAATACATTAACTCTAAATCTTCCTGTTCCTGATATAGAATAAGATGTATCCATTTCGCCTGTTTTATTATATAATTCAAAATTATCTCCTAATATTTCTTTTGCGAAATCTCTTAATGCATTTGGCATTAATTTTTCTGTTCCTAATTTTATTAATTTTCCATTAACCCTTATCGTTGGCGCTAATCCAACTGTTAAATGTAAATCCGATGCGCCTTTCTCTATTGTCTCATTTAATAAATCATTCAATACATACATTACTCTATATCCTCCATGTTGCTAAACTGTATACATTTTAACATATTCGATAAAACTTTTCATATTCCTTCTTTATATTGCATAATATTTCAACATGAAGCATATTTATATATTTTTTATTTGGATGATAGCTCTTTTTTTAATTTTTTTAAAGCTTTTTTCTCTATCCTTGAAACATACGATCTTGAAATTCCAAGTAATGCAGCTATTTCTCTTTGAGTCCTACATCTTCCATCTATAAGACCATATCTCATCTTCAATATTTCACCTTCTCTTTCACTTAATGAAACACCTATCTTATTATATAGTTGTTTTATTTGGAGATTACTTTCAACTTTTTCTAAAACAGAATCTTTTTCGCTACTTAAAACATCTATTAAACATATTTCATTTCCTTCCTTATCCATTCCAATTGGATCTTGTAAATAAACTTCATTTTTTTGTTTTTTATTGTTTCTAAAAAGCATTAATATTTCATTTTCTATACATCTTGATGCATAAGTAGCTAATCTAGTTCCCTTTGATGAGTCAAAAGAATCTATTGCTTTTATAAGTCCAACTGTTCCTATTGATATTAATTCATCTATATCTTTATTTGGAAAATTGTACTTTTTAACTATATGTGCTACTAATCTAAGATTTCTTTCTATTAAAATACTTTTTGCCTCTTTGTCTCCATTTTTTAAAAGTTTTAAATATTGCTCTTCTTCTTCTTCATCAAGTGGTTTTGGAAATGTATTATTGCCTGTTATGTATCCAGTTAAAAACACAGAATTACATAACAGCTCTATAATATTAGATAAAAAAAACACAGAACTTCCTCCTAGTAGTGCTTATTATATAATATGAAGAAATTCAAAAATATTGCTTGTGTTTTTTAAAATAAAGTTGGAATATTTTTATTAATATAACTAAAACTGTTTTATTTATATAACTTGATTTATCTATTATATTAAAAAGTGTTATAAATTATATAATCTATAACACTTTTATCTTCATAATCAATTTCACATTTATAGCATTCTATTTAACTAATTCAGTAACTATTTCTCTAAAGATAGGGGCTCCAGTATTTCCTCCACCAAGTTCTCTTCCATCAGGGTGCTTTTCCCCTATATTAGGTGCGATAACAACTATAGTATATTTCTTACCATCTTTTTCAAAATATCCTGCAAACCATCCATGATTCGTACCTCCATTACCTGTTGAAGTACCTGTTTTCCCACCAATATTAACGCCTTCTACCTTTGCTTCAAATCCAGAACCTTCCCATATTACTTTGGACATTGTCTCTTGAGCTATTTTAGCTGAAGTTTGACTAAATACTCTTATTTGTTCTTGAGAGAATTCTTTTACTATATTATCTTTATTATCTATTATAGCTTCAACTATTGAAGGTTTTACATAAATTCCATCATTAACCACTGTATTATATAATCCTGCCATTTGTACAGGAGTAACCATTATTGTTTGACCAATAGATATATTATTCATGCTATTTTCTATAGTTGGTTTTACTCCTGGAGCTTCATTTCTATTTTCTCCCTTTATATTTAATACACTTTGAAACATTCCCATTTTTTCTAGGTATTTCATCATTTCTTCATACCCAACTTTTGTTCCTACTTTAGCAAATACATCGTTGCATGATATCTTTAGTGCATCTTCTACAGACAAATATCCATGTGCATATGGCTTTCCATCTTTTTGACATATTTCTCCTGTACAAGCAAAAATATCATCATGGCTTATTAACCCTTTATCTAAAGCTATAGTTTCTGTTATAACTTTAAAAATTGATCCTGGTTCATATCCCAATTGTTCTATTCCTAAATTAACATTTGCTTGAGTTTCATCTTTTTGAACCATAGCTCTTATTTTCCCTGTTTCTGCTTCAGATACTACAACTCCTACATTTTTTAAGAAAGAATAACTTTCTTTTTTAAGTATTTCTCTTATTTTATCTTCCCATTCTTCATTTACTGTTAATTTTATATTATTATTTTCTTCTAAAGTTACTTCTCCATCTCCATATGTAGCCTTATCATCTAAATAAAATTTTGCTTGTGGATAACTATTTTCTTTTAAATAAGCATATAGATTTTCTTCTAAAGAATTTTCTATAACAGTATCTTCATTTATATTAGCTAAAAAATTACTTGTTTTCCAAGCTTCTTTTGTATCAACTTCATCATAAGTATAAGTATATATTCCCTTTATATTTTTTAATTTATTAACCTTATTATAAGTTTCTTCACTTACAGTATAATATATTTTACCATCATCCTTCATTATTTCTGAATAATTAAAATTCTTGTCCTCAGACTTCATTATAAAATTTAAAGCCATTAAATCTTCCAATGTCTCTTCATAATTATTCAGCATAAATGGTTTAGTATCTAATATAACAATATATTTTTTATTATAATCCATCATATCTTTTCCGTTAGTATCAAAGATTCTATACTTCATCTGAGATAAATTTTCAGATTGATAATTATTCATTTCTCCTGAAACTTTTGATGATGGATGTATTTGAAGAATATATAATCTTATTGATAATAAAGAAATAATCAGAAAGTAAATCCCCATTATTATTAACACTCTTTTTAAATCTATCTTATTTCTCCCTCTAATCAAAAAAACACCTCCCTAGGCTTAATTCTAGCCTAGGGAGGTGTTTTCTATACACTTTTTTTCTATTTTAATATATCTTTTATTTTAGTTACAAGTATATCTATTGCTACTTTATTTTGTCCACCTTCTGGAACTATAATGTCTGCATATCTCTTTGTTGGCTCTGTAAACTGCATATGCATAGGTCTTACAACATCTAAATATTGACTAATAACTGAATCTACAGTTCTGCCTCTTTCATTTATATCTCTTACTAATCTTCTTAAAATTCTTATATCTGCATCAGTATCAACATAAACTTTTATGTCTAACAATTCTCTAAGTCTTTCATCTTCTAACACCAATATACCTTCAACAATTATAATATCCTTTGGCTCAACTCTAACCGTTTCTTTAGCTCTATTATGATTTGAAAAATCATAAATAGGCTTATCAATAGCTATTCCATTAATTAAATCACTTAAGTGTTTAATTAATAAATCATTATCAAAAGCTCTTGGATGATCATAATTGGTTTTCACTCTTTCTTCCATAGATAAATAACTCTGATCTTTATAATACATATCTTGCTGTATCATTGCAATACATTCATTTGAAAAGCTTGAATAAATAGCATCTGCAATACTGCTTTTTCCCGATCCTGTTCCGCCAGTTATTCCAATTAAAATTGGCTTATTCATTATAGTTCCTCCTTCTTATGTCTACAGCTCTAAAACTTTTTTTCCTTTAATTAACATATCCTTTTCTTTTAAGGGAGTTTCAACCTTAACCTTAAATATCATATGTGCTCTATTTGCAACATCGGTTTTAACTTCCTTTTCTATATCAAACATTTCACTAAGTTTCACATTAAAATTAGGAGTATGAGCTCTTAAAACTTCAACTTTATCATCTTCAAACACTCTATTTTTTTGAAGAATTATTGCTTCCTTAGTGTCAGGATCATAGCTTTGAACTATTCCTACTATATCATAATCTCTTACATAAGAAGACACATCGTAATTTTGTTCTCCAGTTTTCCCCAGGAAAAATCCTGTATGATATTGTCTATGACTTATTTTTAATAATATATCCATCCATTCTTGCTTAAACTCATAATTTGCAGGATCTTCAAAATAAGAATCTATAGCTTCTCTATATGCTTTTACAGTAGATGCTACATAAAATTCACTTTTCATTCTACCTTCAATTTTAAGAGAATGAACTCCACTTTTCACAAGTTCAGGTATGTGTTTTATCATACATAAATCCTTTGAATTCATTATATATGTACCATTATCATCTTCTACTACCGGATAATATTCACCTGGTCTAGTTTCTTCTACTAAATAATATTTATATCTACATGCATTTGAGCATATTCCCTTATTTGCATCTCTTCCCAACATATAATTTGAAATAAGACATCTTCCTGAATATGCTATACACATTGAACCATGTATAAATACTTCTAATTCACAGCCTTCTGGAATATTTTCTTTTATACCATTGATTTCGTTAAATGTTAACTCTCTAGCTAAAACAACTCTTTTAACACCTTGCTCATACCAAAATTTAGTTGCCATCCAGTTAACTGTGTTAGCTTGAGTACTTAAATGAATTTCTAACTCTGGTGCCGCTATTTTAGCCGCCATTACTATGGACGGATCCGCAACTATAATTGCATCTACACCTAAATCATATAAACCTTTAATATATTCTTCTACACCTTTTAAATCATGATTCCTTGGAAATACATTCATAGTTACATATAACTTTTTTCCTCTTTCATGGCAGTACTTTATACCTTCAGCCATTTCTTCATTAGTGAAGTTGTCTGAAAATGCTCTTAGGTTAAGTCTTCCTCCACCTATATATACAGCATCTGCTCCAAAGTCTATTGCTATTTTTAATTTCTCTAGGCTACCTGCTGGTGCTAAAATCTCTGGTTTATTCATAAATTTACCTCCTTTTAGTCACTGCAATTCCATCCCCCATTGGTATTACAGAAGTAATTAAGTTTTCATCCTTAGATACTAACTCTAAATATTCTCTCATTCTTTTTACTATTGTTATCTTTCTTCTTTTCACTAATTCATCGCATGCAACCATACCCCTGAATAAAACATTATCCGCTACTATGATTCCATCATCCTTTAATAATCTTAAACAATGTGGTAAAAAATGATTATAATGACCTTTTCCTGCATCCATAAATATTAAATCATAAGATTCTATTAAATTTTCCAAAACTTCTAAACAATCCCCTTCTTTAATATCTATTTTTTCAGTAAGATTATATCTTTTAAAATTTTCTCTAGCATATTTTATCATATTTTCATCACGTTCTATAGTAGTAATACTTGGTTTTGTTCCCGAAGCTTCATACATTAAAATTGCTGAATATCCTATAGCTGTTCCTAATTCTAAAATTTTTAATGGTTTTTTCATACTAACTATAAACTCTAAAAATTTTGCAGTTTCTTTCTGAGCTATAGGCACTTTATTTTCTTTTGCAAAATCTTCTAATTCCTTATACTTATCATAAGCTTCTGGTATTAGATTTCTTATATAATCTTCCATGTAATCATGGGTTACTCCACTCATGTAAATCCTCCAAATATAAGTTTATTATTAATACCCAAGTTCCTTTAACTTATCCATAAAGTCAACATCACTATTAGTAAAATAATGAGTTTTATCATCTTGAAGTACGTAAAATAAATAATCTGTTTTTTCTGGTTTCAATGCAGCTTTAATAGATTCTAAGCCTGGATTAGATATAGGTCCTACAGGTAATCCATAGTTTTTATATGTATTATATGGAGAATCTGTTTCTAAATGCTTATCTAATACAGTAGTTACATGTTCTCCTAGTGCATAAATAACAGTAGCATCTATTTGTAGCATCATTCCATCATTTAATCTATTTTCTATAACTGATGAAATTAAAACTCTCTCTTCATCAATTCTCGCTTCTTTTTCTATCATAGACGCTATGCTTACAACGGTTTCTATATCTTCATTGGTAATACTAGTATTGGTCTCACTAAGTGCAATATCAAGTACTTCCTTAAATCTTGAAACCATCTTAGTGATTATTTCTTTTGGTGTTTCTCCAACTTTTATTAAATATGTATCCGGAAATAAGTATCCTTCTAAATTATATTTTTTTTCACTATTTATTCTAGCAAATTGTGGTAATTCATACTCTTTTATGGCATCAATAAAATCCTCTTTACTGCAAATACCTTCTTTTTCTAATTTTTCACTAATATCGTTTATTGTATAACCTTCAGGAACTGTAAATTTTACAGTGTTCAATGAAGATTCACTTGTTAACTTATTTATTAATTCGTTAACAGTTAAATCTTTTTCTAGGACATACTCACCTTGTTTAACTTCTATATTTTTTCTTGAAATCTTAACATATAGTTTTATAAAATGTACGCCTTTAATTTTATTCTCATTTGACAAAGCATTTATTATACTATAAAAGCTGTCTCCATCTTTAACATTTATAACTATGTCCTCTGTTGTGTCTAAAGGTTTATTTATTACTTTCTTAAATGAAACTAAAAAACTTATAACCAATACTAAAATTATTATTATGGGAATCATTTTCGACTTAAATTTTTTCATAAAAACCCCCTGGATATAAAGTAAATAGCCTATTTTAGGCTATTTACCTTATTATAATACTTTTTTTTTAACTTATAAAGATATTTTATTTCATTTATAATTATTACTTTTTACTTCTACTTGTTATTCTTCTTCTTTCAGCTGAATCTAAAACTCTTTTTCTCATTCTTATACTTTCAGGAGTAACTTCAACTAACTCGTCTCCATTTATAAATTCAAGACATTGTTCCAAAGTCATTTGTCTTGGAGGTGTTAGCTTTAAAGAATCATCTGATCCAGATGCTCTAGTATTAGTTAACTTTTTACCCTTGCATACATTTATATCTATATCTTCGGCTCTTGAACTTTCTCCAACTATCATACCTTGATACACAGGTATTCCTGCATTTATAAATAACGTACCTCTTTCTTGTGCATTAAACAATCCGTATGTTATTGCATCTCCATCTTCAAATGAACATATTGATCCTCTACTTCTTCCTGGTATTTCTCCTTTGTATGAATCATATCCATGGAATACATGATTCATTATACCATTACCCTTAGTATCAGTCATAAATTCATTTCTAAATCCTATTAAACCTCTTGCAGGAACTATAAACTCTAATCTTGTATAACCATTTACAGCCGATGTCATATTTACCATCTCAGCTTTTCTTGGTCCTAACTTTTCCATAACAGGTCCCATAAATTCTTCAGGAACATCTATTGTTAAATACTCCATAGGTTCTAATTTCTTACCATTTTCTTCTTTGTATATAACATTTGCCTTAGAAACTTGGAATTCATAGCCTTCTCTTCTCATAGTTTCAATAAGAATTGATAAATGTAGTTCCCCTCTTCCTGAAACTTCAAAACAATCTGAAGAAATTTCATTAACTCTTAAACTAACATTTGTCTCTAACTCTTTTAATAGTCTATCTCTTAAATGTCTTGAAGTTACAAAATCACCTTCTCTGCCTGCAAAAGGAGAATCATTAACCATAAAGTTCATGCTTAATGTAGGTTCATCTATTTCAACAAATGGCAGTGCTTCCGGTTCTTGTGCATCAGCTACAGTTTCTCCAATATTACAATCTGGAATACCACTTAAAGCTATTATATCACCTAAAGAAGCTTCTTGTGCTTCTTCTCTATTTAATCCATTATATGTAAATATACTTGAAACTCTATAACTTGATGTAGTCCCATCTTTTCTTACTAAAGCAACTTGCTGATTCTTTTTCACAGACCCTCTATGTATTTTTCCTACTGCTATTCTACCTACATATTCATTTGTATCTAATGTAGTTACAAGCATTTGGAATGGTCCATCTATATATCCCTTTGGAGCTTCAACATTCTCTAATATAGTTTCAAATAAAGGAACCATATCAGTATTAGTATCTTCAACATTATATCTCGCAAAACCTTCTCTTGCTGATGCATAGATTATTGGAAAATCTAATTGATCATCATCTGCACCAAGCTCTAAGAATAATTCAAATACTTCATCAATTACTTCTTCTGGTCTTGCATTTGGTTTGTCTATTTTATTTATAACAACTATAGGTTGTAATCCTAATTCTAATGCCTTCTTTAAAACAAATTTAGTTTGAGGCATTGGACCTTCATAAGAGTCAACTACTAATAAAACAGAGTCAACCATCTTAAGTACACGTTCAACTTCTCCACCAAAATCAGCATGTCCTGGAGTATCTACAACATTAATTTTTATATCATTATACATAATAGCTGTATTTTTTGAAAGAATTGTTATTCCTCTTTCTTTTTCTAAATCATTAGAATCCATAACTCTTTCTTCTACCTTTTCATTGCTTCTAAATACGTGACTTTCTTTTAGTAAAGCATCTACTAGTGTAGTCTTACCATGGTCAACATGGGCTATTATAGCTATATTTCTTATATCATCTCTACTTATTAAATTCATTTAATTTCCTCCAATATTTGATTTTATCTACATGTTTTTATAATGTAAACCTATAACTTATTTTTCCCAAAATAAAATTGGATACACCAGTATCCAATTTTTTTAAGATTTATTTTCAACTATAATACATTCTAAGATTATTATTTCAAAATGTCAACCTTACAGATTATATTTCCATTATTATTGGTAATATCATAGGCTTTCTTTTTGTTTTTTCGTACAGATAACTTCTTAATTCATCTCTTACCTTAGATTTTAAAGTTGCCCAATCAGTTATATTATTTTCTTCGCATTCTCTTAAGGCATTTTTTACTATTTCTTTAGCCTCGTCCATTAATCCTTCTGATTCTCTTACATAAACAAATCCTCTGGATATTATATCCGGTCCTGCTATAACTGAATTATTTTCTTTTGATAAAGTTACTACAACTGTCAATATACCGTCTTGAGATAAATGCTTTCTATCTCTTAAAACTATATTTCCAACATCTCCAACACCTAATCCGTCAACAAAAACTTGCCCTGCTATAACTGAACCATTTTTTCTTATGCTATTTCTATTTACTTCTATAACTCCACCATTTTCAGGAATTATAACATTCTGTTCTGGCATTCCTAAAGATATTGCTAATTCTCCATGTTGTTTTAAATGTCTATATTCACCATGAACTGGAATAAAGAATTTAGGTTTTACTAAACATTGCATAAGCTTTAATTCTTCCTGACAAGCATGACCAGATACGTGAATTTCTGCTAGTGATTTGTATATTACCTCAGCTCCTTTTTGGAACAATTGGTTTATAACCTTAGAAACTAGTTTTTCATTTCCTGGTATTGGCGTTGCTGAAATTATTACAGTATCACCTTCAACAATATTTACCTTTCTATGCTCTGAGCTTGCCATTCTTGCAAGAGCTGACATCGGTTCGCCTTGACTACCTGTAGTTATGATAACAACCTTATCATTTGTATATTTATTAATTTGATCTATACTTACTAAGATATCTTTTTCAAATTCTAAATATCCAAGTTCTGCAGCTACAGCAACTATATTTTCCATACTTCGTCCTGATACTGCAACCTTCCTTCCATGCATACTTGCTGCATCAACTATTTGTTGTATTCTGTGCACATTTGAAGCAAAAGTTGCAACTATTATTCTGCCTTTTGCCTTTGAAAACAACCTTGAAAAACTTTCTCCAACTACTTTTTCTGACATAGTATAGCCTGGTTTTTCAACATTAGTTGAATCTGCCATCATAGCCAATACCCCTCTTTTACCTATCTCTGCAAATCTTGCGAAGTCCATAGGTTCTCCATCTATTGGAGTATAGTCTATTTTAAAATCTCCTGTATGAAGTACTACTCCTAATGGTGTGTGTATTGCTATTGCAACTGAATCAGCAATAGAGTGGTTTGTTTTAATAAACTCTACTGATACTGAGTTTAATTTAATTACGTCTCTTGGTTTAACTCTTATTAGTTCTGTTGAACTTAACAATCCGTGCTCCTTTAGCTTAGTTTCAACAATTCCAAGAGTCAGCTTCGTTCCATATACAGGTACATCTAATTGTTTCAAAACATAAGGTAATGCACCTATATGGTCCTCGTGTCCATGAGTTAAAAATATTCCTCTTATCTTATCTTTGTTTTTTAATAAATAACTAATATCTGGTATTACTAAATCTATACCGAACATATCTTCTTCTGGGAATTTTAAGCCACAATCTATAACTACTATATCATTTTTATACTCTATTGCAGTTATATTTTTACCGATTTCATTTATCCCACCTAAAGGAATAATTTTAACTTTTGCTTTCTCATTTTTCAATATGTCTCCTCCTTCTTCCTAAAATATGTATTACAAAGGTTGTCATCTCCTGAGAGAGGAGTTCCCTTATTTATCTATTTGTTATCTGATTTATTTTGACATTTTCGACAAAGACCAAAAAATTTAACACTATGATCTAAAATTTTAAACCCATATGATCTTTCTACTTCTTCTTCAAGTTCATCTAATAAATCATCTTGAACTTCAATAACATCTTTACATTCATTACAAACTAAATGATGATGTCTATGCCCTTCATCTTTACGTACCATTTCATATCTACTACATCCATCATTTAAATCTAGTTTACATATAACTCCTAGTTCTTCTAATAAAATTATAGTTCTATAAACAGTAGCTAACCCTATTTCTGGGCAATTCTTTTTAACCTCATCATAAATTTCTTCTGCAGTTAAGTGTTCTCCTTCTTTTTCTATAATTGAGTCAACTATAGCTCTTCTTTGAGGCGTTAATTTATACCCTTTTTGTTTTAATTCTTCTTTTAGAACATTAAAATCTATACTATTTGATTGTTCCACAGACAACACCTCTTTCTTTTTTTAGTTAGATTTTATTCTTCATCAGCAAAAATAGTATCATAAGCTTCTTGTACTGCTGCTAATTCTACTTCATCATCTATAGGTATTAATAGATCATCTCCATCTTCATCTACTCCTACCTTTAACGCAAATATATCATCTTCAGTATATTCATCATCATATACTATTACATATTCACTCTTCTCTTCTGTATCTGGGTTTACCATATCAAAAAATGCAACAACATTTAGTTTTACTAAATTACCATCTTCATCATACAGCTCTATTTGTTTTAAATCTTTATCCATTAAAATATCTCCTTTTTTTATAATTGTAATTTTTACCTTACTAGTTGTCAATAATAATTTTCAATTGGAAATCAAATAATTATTTCATGCTTAGTCTATCTAAATATCCTTGAAGTATATATGTAGCAGCAATCTTATCTACTATTTTCTTCCTCTTACCTCTTGATAAATCTGCCTCTAACATCGCTTTATGTGCAGCTACTGTAGTTAGTCTCTCATCCCACATCTCAATCTTTAACCCAGTAGCTTCTTTTATAATTTCCGAAAGCTCTAATACTCTTTCACCAGCTTCTCCTATAGTATTGTTCATATTTTTTGGTAATCCTATAACTATAGTTTCAACAGAATATTCTCTACATATTTTTTTAATTTCTTCTATGTCTTGTTCTTTTTTACTTCTTCTTATAGTAGTTATCCCTTGGGCAGTCCAGCCTAAAGGATCACTTATTGCTACTCCTATTGTTTTAGACCCAACATCTAAACCAAGTATTCTCATAATTGTCTCCTTAAATATTAAAGAGTGCCCGATTTTAACGGGCACTCTTTATTTTATTTCTAAATAAGATTTTATAACTTCCTCAAGAATTTCATCTCTTTCAAGTTTTCTTAGTAAAGCTCTTGCTCCGTTGTAGCTTGTAATGTAAGAAGGGTCCCCTGAAATAAGATATCCTACTAATTGGTTTATAGGATTATAACCTTTCTCCTGTAACGCATTGTAAACATCTGTTAATATTGATTTTGTTAAATCCTCTTTATTGATGTTTAAGTTAAATTGCATTGTTTGATCTAAGTTATTATTCATACAACCGCTGCTAATGCAGCTCACCCCCTTACTAATATTTAGTTTAATAGTATCCCTAATGATATTATTTCATTTTTTTAGAATTCTATTCACAGGTTTTACTTAATTAATTATATTATAAACTATATAATTATAAAAGTACACCATTTTACTAAAGATTATTTCACTAAAGATTCTACTACTGAGTATGTTTTTTCTATAGCAGATTTGATATTTTCAGGATTTTTACCACCAGCTTGAGCCATATCCGGTCTTCCGCCGCCGCCGCCGCCAACTACTGCTGCCACTTCCTTAATTATTTTTCCACAATGAATTCCCATTTCTATTACATCCTTTGTAGCCATAGATATTACATTAACTTTTCCACCTACATTACTTAATAAAACAACTACTCCAGTTGAAAGTTTACTTCTCATTTTATCACCTAGATCTCTTAGTGCATTTCCGTCTATGCCTTCAAGTCCATATGCTACAACTCTTACTCCTTTTATATCCTTAACTGACGCTAAAATATCATCCTCAATTCCTGATGTTAATTTACTCTTAAGTTCTGATATTTCTTTTTCTTTTTCTTTAATTTCAGCACCTTGTGAAGCTATCTTCTTTAATACGTCTTTTTCAGTACATTTCAATGCATTGCATGCTTCTTTTAAAAGTCTTTGCTTTTCTTCCATGTATTTTATTGCATTTAACCCTGTTACAGCTTCTATTCTTCTTATTCCTGCTGCAACACCTGTCTCTGATACTATTTTAAATAATCCAATTTCTCCTGAATTATTAACATGAGTACCTCCACAAAGCTCCTTTGAGAACTCTCCAACACTTACAACTCTAACTTTATCACCATATTTATCATCAAATAAAGCCATTGCTCCTGACTCTTTTGCTTCATCTAAAGTCATAAGATTTGTATCAACTTCAAATACTTCCATTATTTTTTTATTAACTAACTCTTCAATACTTTGTATTTCATCCTCTGTTAATCCTTGGAAGTGAGCAAAGTCAAATCTTAATCTTTCATCATCAACATAAGACCCTGCTTGATTTACATGCTTTCCTACAATTTGCTTTAAAGCTTCATGCAGCATATGTGTAGCTGTATGATTTTTTGCAATGCTGCTTCTTCTTAAAATATCCACCCTAAGATTTGCTTCATCATTTACTTTTATTGTTCCATCTAAAACTTTAACATAATGAATAGTTTTTCCACCAACATTTTTCTTTGTATCATAAATATAAACTTCACCTAAAGCTGTTTTTATAGTTCCTTTATCTCCTACTTGACCACCCATTTCTGCATAGAAAGGTGTTTTTTCAGTAACTATATATCCCTTTTGTCCTTTTGACAATTCTTCAACAAAACTATTATCATCTGCTAAAACTAATATATTGGATTTTACTTCAAGATTGTTATATCCCATAAATTCAGTATTTACAGATGCATCTATTTTATTAATCGGACTTTCATCACTTCCCATATATGATGATTCTCCTCTTGCATTTCTTGCCCTTTGTCTTTGTTCATCCATTTCTTTTCTAAAAGCTTCATGATCAACCTTCATGCCTTTTTCTTCTAAAATTTCTTCTGTTAACTCTATTGGAAAACCATAAGTATCGTATAGTTTGAATGCTTTTTCCCCTTTTAATGTTTTTTCCTTAGAAGCTTTTATTTCTTCTATATAGTCATTTAAAATATTCATTCCTGAGTCTATAGTTTCATTAAATCTTTCTTCCTCTAATAAAACTATTTTTTCTATATATTCTTTATTTTCTATAAGCATAGGATAAGCACTACCATAGTTTTCAACTACTGATTCAACTATTTCAGTTAAGAATAAATCTTTTATTCCAAGTAATCTTCCATGTCTTGCTGCTCTTCTAAGTAATCTTCTTAAAACATATCCTCTACCTTCATTACTTGGTTGTACTCCATCGCAAATAAGCATAGTTACTGACTTAACATGATCTGTAATTATTCTTAAAGAAATATCCTTTATTTTATCAACTCCATATTTTACCCCTGATAAATCTGATACCTTATGAAGTATATTCTTAACTGTATCTATTTCAAAAATATTATTAACACCTTGCATTATAGTTGCTATTCTTTCAAGTCCCATGCCTGTATCAATATTAGGATTTGCTAATTTATTATAATTTCCTTCTTCATCTTTATCAAATTGTGTAAACACAAGGTTCCAAAACTCAACTACTCTATCTTCATCACTTGCTTTTACAAAATCATCCACGTTTGTAATAACGCCTTCGCCTCTATCATAATGAATTTCTGTACATGGTCCACATGGCCCCACACCTATTTCCCAGAAGTTATCATCTTTTCCAAGTCTAAATATCCTTTTTGGATCTATATCAGTTTTATCACACCAAATATCAAAAGCTTCATCATCTTCTAAGTATATTGTCACGTATAACTTATCTTTTGGAATTTGAAGAGTTTCTGTTATAAACTCCCAAGCCCAAGGAATTATTTCTTCTTTAAAATAATCTCCAAATGAGAAATTCCCAAGCATTTCAAAGAAAGTACCATGTCTTGATGTTTTACCTACATTTTCTATATCTCCTGTTCTTATACATTTTTGACAAGTAGTTATTCTTTTTCTTGGCGGTTCTTGTAACCCTGTAAAATATGGCTTAAGCGGTGCCATACCAGCATTTATTAATAATAGTGATTTATCATTTTTAGGTACTAGAGGAAAGCTCTCTAACCTTAAGTGATTCTTTGATTCAAAAAAGCTTAAATAAGCTTCTCTAAGTTCATTTGTTCCCATGAATTTCATATATATTGCCTCCAAACTTTACTTTATATTCTTATATAATAAAAAAAGTTTCCATCCCTATAAAAAAGGGACGAAAACATAAATTCCGCGGTACCACCCTAATTATGTATTTAACAATACATCACTTAGATAATATAGCTCCAAGATAGCTTCAATATATAGTGTAAGAAGTTTTCAGCAAACACTCCCTCTCTGAATACACAATCTATATTTACTCATTCTCTTCAATGCCAAATATTAAATTTTCTAATATTTCAATGAAATTATAGTTTATTTATTAAATTATGTCAATTATTTTATTTAGAATAAATAATCATTGATATCTTCATATATAACTTTAACTATTACTCCTATCGGTACTGCAATCACCATTCCTATAAGACCACCCAACTTTTCTCCTACTAATAATAAGATTATGATTATAATAGGATGCATATTAGTACTATCTCCAGTTATTTTGGGCGATAGAATATTTCCTTCTATTTGCTGAATCAAAAACACAGCAATTATTGTATATAACGCCTTATTAGGTGAATCCATAAGAGCTATAAATATAGCAGGTACCCCTCCTATTATTGGCCCAAAATAAGGTACGATATTTAATATTCCATTAAATATACCTAGTATTAAGGCAAATTTTACATCTAAAATAAGAAGTACTATAAAAGTTAAAACCCCTATAATTAAAGACAATAATAATTGACTTATTATATATCTGGATAACACCTTATCTAAGTTATTAAGAACTTTTTTAGCTATTATTCTTTTTTCTGTTGGTAATATTAGTAAAAGTTTATTATAAATTAAATCTCCATCTACTAGAAAATAATATGTAACTATAGGTATAATTGCTAGCGAAACTAAGCTTTCAAAACAAAGAAATAAATTTTCTAAAAAATTATCAGAAATTTTAGCAAAAAACATATTTGCTTCTTCACTTATTTGCTCATATATTCCTTGAAAAAAAGATAAATCATTCAAATTCATTTTTTTTGCAATATTTTTTATGTAAATGTCTATATTATCTAATATTGATCCAAAATTATAACTTTCTCTTAATATTGAGGGGATTATTATATAAGACAATAATATAAAGCTAAAAACAATCACGATTATTATAGAAATAGATGCAACTCTTTTATTTAATTTAAATTTTTCACTTAAACCATCTCTAAAAGGTTTTAAAGTATACGCAAATATAAATCCAATAAAAATTATATTTACTATACTATTGAGTGTTTTTATTTTTATGTATAAAGCCAAAATTATTAAAGCTACTATTATTATTAAAATAGGATTAATTATTTTTTTGTATTTTTTATAAACTAACATGTTTTTTCTTACGAGGTAAACTTTGTAACCTCACCTCATCACTTCCATAATATAAAATAAAATCTTCCCCTAAAAGGCATTGTTTTAAAAGTAATATTTCTTTTCCTTTTATCATTCTATCAAATATACCAGAACTCATAACTAATCCCTTTATTGATAAATCCCTTTTTTCTATAATTAAATCTTCTAAAATCCCTCTCATAACATTATTTTTATCTTTTATATCTATATCTTTTATAGATTTAAATGATAATCCAGCTTTCTTACTTAATTCTTTTACAATAATAACCTCTTCTAAAGAAATAATATCTTTAGTCTTAACGAAATTTTTTTTACTGAATAGTAGATAGTTAGAGATAAAAAAGCCTTCAATAGTTCCTTGGTGAAAATTAATGTAAATATCATCTACTATCCCTAAATACTTCCCCCTTATGTCATATACTTTTAACAAATAGAAATCCTTAGTTTTTAGCATAACTTTTCCCCTTTCTATCCATATTACCTATATTATCCCCAAAAGATAAAAAAAAATTCTCATACAAAAATATGAGAATTTTAAAATTATATAATTTTTTCTATTATTCCGCCACCAACAACAACATTTCCATCATAAAATACAACAGATTGCCCTTTGGTAATGGCCCTTTGTTTATCTTTAAATGACACTTTAACTTTTCCATTTTCGAGCGGATAAATTATTGCTTCAGAAGGTTTTGCCGAATACCTTACCTTAGCTGTAACAGACATTGCTTCCTTCAAATTTTCAAAAGGAATAAAGTTAATATCCTTTGCTACTAAATCAGTTTTAAATATATCCTCTTCCGGTCCAAGAACTACTTCATTAGTATTAGGAATAATATCCGTAACAAAAACCGGTCTCCCTAAAGCTATACCTAATCCTTTTCTTTGACCTATTGTGTAATATACTATTCCTTTATGCTTTCCTAGTATATTCCCATTTTTATCAATAAAGTTTCCTGTATTTACTTCATTAGGCTTAACTAAAGAAATATATTTACCATGATTATTATCTGGGATAAAACATATTTCCTCACTATCCTTTTTATTATGAACTGCAAGACCAATTTCTTTAGCTATTTCTCTTATCTTATCTTTAGTATAATCTCCACAAGGCATTAAGGTTTGACTTAATTGCTCCTGTGTAAAATTATATAAAGCATAGGTTTGGTCTTTTTTATCATCATCTGCTTTTATTAAAAGATATCTTCCATCTTCATTTTCCTCTATTTTAGCATAATGACCTGTAGCTACATAATCTGCTCCAATTCCCTTTGATCTTCTTAAAAACTCATCAAATTTTATATGCTTATTACATGCAATACATGGATTTGGAGTTTTTCCTTCCATATATTCCTGTACAAAATAATCTATTACTTTTTCTTTAAATGACTCCTTAAAGTTAAGAACATAAAATGGTATTTCTAACTTATCAGCAACTCTTCTTGCATCTTCTACTGATGAAAGAGAGCAACACCCGCCTTCTCTTTCCATATAGCCTTCATCTTCATCATCAAAATGTTTCATAGTTACGCCTATTACTTCGTAACCTTGTTTTTTTAAAAGGTATGCAGCAACGGAGCTATCAACTCCACCACTCATACCTACTACTACTTTTTTCTTCATATTAATTCCTACTCATCGCCATGAACATGATCATGTATATCATCATGTTCTTCGAAGTCCCAAAGCTCTAAACCTGTATTTTTTCTATAATCATTAATTGCTTTGTGAATAGCTTCTTCAGCTAAAACAGAACAGTGCATTTTTACAGGTGGAAGGCCATCTAAAGCTTCTGCAACTGCTTTATTTGATAACTCCCAAGCTTCTTCTACAGTTTTTCCTTTTATTAATTCTGTTGCCATTGATGATGAAGCAATAGCAGATCCACATCCAAAGGTCTTGAATTTTACATCTTTAACTATATTATCTTCAATTTTTAAATAAACCTTCATTATATCCCCGCATTTGGCGTTTCCAACTTCTCCTACCCCATTTGCGTCTTCTATTTCCCCTACATTTCTTGGATTTCTAAAATGATCCATAACCTTATCGCTGTACATCATAATATTTTTCTCCCTTCTTTAAAAAGTCTTCCCATAATGGAGACATATTTCTAAGTCTTTCTATAATAGGTGGAACAACTTCTAGTACATAATCTACATCTTCATCAGTTGAACCATCACCTAATGTCAATCTTAAAGATCCGTGTGCTAATTCATGAGGTAACCCTATTGCTAATAATACATGTGATGGATCAAGAGATCCTGAAGTACATGCACTACCACTTGAAGCACATACACCCTCAAAATCTAAAGATAAAAGTATAGACTCACCTTCTATAAATTCAAATGTTATATTAGAATTTCCTGGTAATCTTCTTTCACCTCTAGGCCCATTCAATCTTGTATGAGGTACTTTTAATAGTCCTTCAATCAATCTATCTCTAAGCATAATAAGTTTCTTGCTGTGTTCCTCTAAATTATCTGTTGCAAGTTCTATAGCTTTTCCAAGTCCAACTATTGATGCTGTATTTTCAGTACCTGCTCTTCTAGCTCTTTCTTGCCCACCGCCATGAATTAGATTATCTATTCTCACGCCTTTTCTTATGTAAAGTGCTCCAATTCCTTTAGGTCCATATATTTTATGTCCTGCTAAAGATAATAGGTCTATATTCATTTCCTTTACATCTACTGTAACATTTCCAATTGCTTGAACTGCATCTGTATGAAATATAACTTTTCTTTCTCTACAAATTTCACCTATTTC
Source organism: Clostridium sartagoforme (assembly GCF_039521405.1). Classification (NCBI taxonomy): domain Bacteria; kingdom Bacillati; phylum Bacillota; class Clostridia; order Eubacteriales; family Clostridiaceae; genus Clostridium; species Clostridium sartagoforme. The sequence continues at coordinate 2,996 of NZ_BAAACH010000014.1, read as the reverse complement.
CTTAATTGGTTGAATAGTCCCTATTTCATTATTTGCAAACATAATAGAAACTAATATAGTTTTATCAGTTATAGAATTTTTTAATTCTTCTAAATCAATAAATCCTTCTTTATCAACATTTAAATAAGTTACTTCAAAACCATTTTTTTCTAAATATTCACAAGTATGAAGTACTGCATGGTGCTCTATTTTAGTAGTTATAATGTGATTACCTTTTTTTCTGTGAGCTGATGCTATCCCCTTAATAGCCCAGTTATCAGCTTCAGATCCACCACCTGTAAAATAAACTTCACTTTGATCACAATTTAAAGCTTTAGCAACTCTACTTCTAGCTTTATCAATAGCCATTTTAGTTTCTCTAGAAATTCCATAAAAGGATGATGGATTTCCATATCTTTCTGTAAAGAATGGTATCATTTCTTCTAAAACTTCAGGTTTAACATAAGTTGTTGCTGCATAATCCATATATACATTTCTCATATCTATTTACTCCTTTTAACAATCTTAATAGATTGGTTTTCATCCTTCATTCTTACATAGTCATCAACTATATCTTGAAGTGTTATACTCTTCATTACTTCATCAATGCTATTTTTTATTTTTTCCCATAACAATCTAGTAGCACAAAAATCAATGTTATCGCAATCAGTTCCTTCAATACATTCTGCTATTTCAACAGGTCCTTCAAGCACATTCATTACATCTGCCACTGTTATATCCTCTGGAGCTCTATTTAATACATATCCTCCTTGAGCACCTCTTATACTTTTGATAAGATTTGCTTTCCTGAGTGGTGAAAATAGTTGCTCTAAATAATATTCAGATATATTTTGTCTTTGGGAGATTGTTTTTATTGAAACAGGGGTATCTCCATAATGCATCGCAAGGTCTACCATAGCCTTAACCCCGTATCTACCTTTAGTAGAAAGCTTCATAATACTTCCCCCTTTTAATGTTGACTATTTTACTAGTATTTACTTTATATATCTTACCAAAACACTCTGGTATTGTCAATAATATCACTTTTACTCCTCTATTATTTTACTTCTTTCCAATATCTATTTATACTTTCTTCATACTTGTTTTTTTGCGTAAAATAGTATTTAGTATTTTTCAAGTTTTCAGGCATATATTGTTGATTTACATAATTATTTTCATAGTCATGAGGATATTTATAACCAAAAGCTCCTAAGCTTTCTGCTCCTGAATAATGAGTATCTTTAAGGTGATCAGGTATATCTCCCATATTTTTATTTTCTAAATCACTCATAGCACTAGCTATTGCTAAATATGCACTATTTGATTTTGGAAGTGTTGCTAAATATATAACCATTTCTGATAATATAATTTGTGCTTCTGGAAGTCCTACTTTTAATGCTAATTCTATCCCTGAATTTATTACAGTTAATGCATTAGGATGTGCAAGACCTATATCTTCAGCTGCTATTACAGAAATTCTTCTTATTATTGCAGTTAAATTTCCGGATTTAATAAGTCTTGCCAAATAATGAATAGCAGCATCAGCATCACTACCTCTTATACTTTTTTGTAGTGCACTTAGCAAATTATAATATTCATCTCCATTTGCATCAGCCCTCATATGGGATTGATTTAAACTTTCTATATACTCTATAGAAAGTTCTTTTACTTTTTTAAGTTGTGAATTTATAGCAAGTTCTAGTATATTATAGGCTTTTCTATAATCTCCTTGAGAAATTTCACTGATATATTTTATAGCTTCTAATGAATATTCTACTTCTACTCCTTCATTTATTATTCTTTTTATTGCTATTTCTAACCCTTCTGCTATTTCTTTTATGCTAAGAGCTTCAAATTGAAATATGTTACACCTACTTAATATAGCTTTATGAATTGCAAAGTATGGATTTTCCGTAGTACTTGCTATTAATGTAACTCTTCCATTTTCAATAAACTCTAAAAGTGCTTGTTGTTGTTTTTTACTAAAATGTTGCAATTCATCAATGTATATTACCACTCCATTATAATTAAGTAAGCTATCTAAACTTTCAGTTATTTGTTGTATATCCTTCACCGATGCTGTAGTTGCATTTAACTTATAAAACTTTTTATCAACATAATTAGCCATTATATTAGCTAAAGTTGTTTTCCCTGTTCCTGGAGGTCCATACAGTATGCAATTGGGAATCATTTTATTTATAATTAGATTATATAAAGGTTTCCCCTTAGATAGTATCTTCTTTTGACCTATAAAATCCTCTAGCTTTTGTGGTCTCATTACTTCTGCTAATGGTTTCATTTATTTCACCTTTTCTTAAATTTATTTTAGTTCTTAGTTAAATCCTGAATTTAATTCTTTAGCCTTTTCTAAGTTTTCATATTCTGTAAATCCCTCTATATAATACTCTCCATTTTTTTCTTTCACCACTACCTCAACCGGAACATCTTCTCCTATAGCTTCATCACTTGATTCTTCATCTCCATGTGTTTCAAGTGCCTTAGCTTCCATATTAAGAACCATATACACTTTATACTTTTTATTTTCTTTATTTATGTTTTTAATTGAACTTTCATATTTTTCAAGATTTAATTCACCTATATATAGTGAATAAAACTCTACATAATTACATATATAAAAATTATCTTCACTTATATGTTTTTTCATATTATCATCATATCCATTTTTATAAGATAAAACTAAATCAATTGTTTCTTTTATCTCTTTTTCACTTTCTTTGCTTACCTCCTTTGAACATCCAATCATAAATATCTGTGCAAAAACTAATATCAAAACTGCTAAAATTATTTTTTTCATAAAATTCCTCCAAACATCACATCATCCTTGTAATCTCTTAATAATTCTCTCTATAAATAATATCATATTTTTATAAAATGTATGATTAATATAAAAATAAAAAATAGAGAATACCTATCATATTCTCTATTTTTTATTTCAGACTGCTGACAAAGTATTAGCAGTCTTTAATTTTATACAAATATGTAATATAATTAAAAAT
>NZ_BAAACH010000013.1:0-4673 GCF_039521405.1 Clostridium sartagoforme | reverse complement strand
CCATTCCGAACAGGAAAGTTAAGCTCTACAGCGTCGATGGTACTGCATGGGAGACTGTGTGGGAGAGTAGAACGTTGCCAGGTTAACAAAAAGACTTAAGATTTATCTTAAGTCTTTTTTTGTTTTAAATAATAAATTCATATAAAAAATTATTTCTAAGAATACTATTTAATAATTCTCATAAGTTTAAAGTATATTATAAATTTAAATGTTAGTCTATTAGGAGGAGGATTCAATGATATATATAAATAAGAATTCCTTAAAAAAAGATTATAAGAGAAAGTTCCTAGAGATAAATGGTAAAGAGCTAGAAGATGGAACTAAGGAGCAGCAATATGAAGCTTTAGGTAGTTTAATTAGAGATTATGTTGCTAAAGAGTGGCTAAATACAAATAATAAATATAAAGAAACTGGAGAAAAACAGGTATATTATTTCTCAATGGAGTTTTTGCTTGGAAGGCTATTAGGGAGTTCATTAATGAATTTAGGAATACGAGATATTTGTAGGGAAGCTCTCTTGGAATTAAATATAGACTTAAATGAGCTTGAAAATTTAGAACAAGATCAAGGATTAGGGAACGGAGGCTTGGGTAGACTTGCTGCATGTTTTTTAGATTCTATGGCATCATTAAATATACCTGGACATGGTTGTGGAATAAGATATAAGTATGGTTTTTTTGAACAAAAGATAATTGATGGCAAGCAAGTAGAGATATCTGATAATTGGCTAAGATCAGGTAATGTATGGGAAATACAAAAAAGAGATAAATCTGAAATAGTGAAGTTTGGTGGAGATGTAAAAATGGAAACAATTGATGGGAAATTAACATTTACTCAAGTCAATTATGAATCCATACTAGCAATTCCATATGATACACCAATCACAGGATATGAAAATGAGGTAGTAAATACTTTAAGATTATGGTCAGCAGAGCCTGTAAGTAATGAATTTGATTTTTCATCATTTAGTAGAGGTGAATTTCTAAAGGCCATAGAATACAAAAATTCTGTTGAGTCTATATCATTAGTCTTATATCCAGAAGATTCTTTCTATGAAGGGAAAATTCTGCGATTGAAGCAACAATATTTTTTTGTATCTGCGGGACTACAAAGTATTGTGAGACATTATAAAAAATATAATAGTAATATATATGAGTTAGATGAAAAAATATCTATTCATATAAATGACACACATCCAACATTAGCTATTCCAGAACTCATGAGAATACTATTAGACGAAGAAAAATTATCATGGGAAGAAGCATGGAGGATAACACAAAATACAATTTCCTATACTAATCATACTATTTTAGCAGAAGCATTAGAAAAATGGCCTATAAATATGTTTAAAAAGATATTACCAAGAATATATATGATTATACATGAAATAAATGAAAGACATTGTAAAGATCTTTGGAATAAATATATTGGACAATGGGACAAGATTTCTAGAATGGCTATAATTGCTGATGGGTTTGTGAGAATGGCCAATTTAGCTATAGTAGGTAGCCATAGTGTGAATGGGGTAGCAAAACTTCATACGGAAATACTTAAGAAAAAGGAAATGTCAGATTTCTATTATCTATACCCCAACAAATTTAATAACAAAACTAATGGAATAACTCATAGAAGATGGCTATTAAAAAGTAATCCAGATTTAGCAAATTTATTAAAAGAGACAATAGGAGAGGGATTCATAAAACATCCAATGGATTTATTGAACTTTGAAAAGTATTTAAGTGATAATAATGTATTGGGTAAGCTGAGGAATATAAAATTAAATAATAAAGTTAAATTATCTAAAGAAATATACAGTTCGTATGGAATAAAGGTAGATCCAAATTCTATTTTTGATGTCCAAGTGAAAAGAATTCATGCATATAAAAGACAAACATTAAATTGTTTAAGAATAATGGATTTATATAATAAATTAATAGAAAATCCTAATATGGATATAAATCCAAGAACATTTATCTTTGCAGGAAAAGCAGCCCCAGGTTATATTTTGGCAAAGAATACAATAGAACTTATAACATCAATAGCAAATAAAATAAATAATGATCCAATAGTAAAAGATAAAATTAAAGTTATTATGATGGAAAATTATAGAGTTTCATTAGCAGAAAAAATAATTCCGGCAACAGATTTAAGTGAGCAAATTTCAACAACTACGAAGGAAGCCTCAGGAACCTCTAATATGAAGTTTATGATGAATGGAGCATTAACTATAGCAACATTAGATGGCGCTAATATAGAAATAAAAGATGAAGTCAAAGAAGAAAATATAGTTATATTTGGACTAACAGCAAATGAAGTTTTAGATTATCATAATAATGGAGGATATTCATCTTGGGATATATATAATAGTGATAATAGAATAAAAAGAATTATAGATAACCTTGTAGATGGAACTTATTCATATGATAGAGAAAAATTCAGAGCAATATATGATAGTTTATTAAAATATAATGATGAGTTTTTTGTATTAAAGGATTTTGATAGTTATATAAGAGCTCAAGAAATAGTAAATGAATTATATGGTAATAAACTTAATTGGCAAAGAATCTGTGGAGTAAATATAGCTCACTCAGGTATATTTTCATCAGACAGAACAATAAAGGAATACGCAACTGGAATTTGGGGTTCAGATGTATTGTATAAGAATTTATAAGTTTTTAATTGGGCATATGTAAGTTTACGTTGATTCGTATTAGAGCAACGGGATAAGAAAATTTACATATGTCCACTTTTTTGTAAAAAATCTTTTTACTTAACATATAATTTATATCTTACTCATATTTATTATATAAAGATGATTTGATAGTTTAATAAAATTTATATAAATGAATTAGGGGGAGTAGGATAGATGGGGAGAAAAGAAATTGTAGCAATGATTCTGGCTGGAGGACAAGGGTCAAGATTAGGAGTATTAACAAAGAGATTAGCAAAACCAGCTGTACCCTTTGGAGGAAAATATAGAATTATTGATTTCCCATTAAGCAATTGTTCTAATTCCGGTATATATACAGTTGGAGTTTTAACTCAATATAAACCATTAGAATTAAATGCGCATATAGGAATAGGAGCACCTTGGGATTTGGACAGAAGAGATGGGGGAGTAAGAATATTGCCGCCATACCAGGAGGAAAAGGGTGGTAAATGGTATAAGGGAACTGCAAATGCTATTTATCAAAATATAGAATATGTAGATAGATATAATCCAGAATATATATTGATATTGTCAGGAGATCATATATATAAAATGAATTATGATGATATGTTAGAGTTTCATAAGCAGAAAGAAGCAGATGCTACAATAGCTGTAATAGATGTGCCTATAGAAGAGGCTAGTAGATTTGGAATAATGAATACAAGAAGCGATCTATCAATATATGAATTCGAGGAAAAGCCAAGAGAGCCTAAAAGTACAAAAGCATCTATGGGAATATATATTTTTAAATGGGACATATTAAAAGACTTTTTGAAAGAAGATGAAAATGATATAAATTCAAGTAATGATTTTGGAAAAGATATAATACCTAATATGTTAAAGAAGAATATGAGATTAGTAGCATATCCGTTTAAAGGGTATTGGAAGGACGTAGGAACTATAAGAAGTCTATGGGAAGCTAATATGGATTTATTAAGTTCTAATAACAAGCTAAGTTTATACGATAAGGATTGGAAGATATACTCTGAAAATATAGCAAGACCAGCGCAATATATAGGAAGTGATTCAGAAGTTAAAGAATCTTTAATAGTTGAAGGATGTATAGTTCAAGGAAAGGTAGAACACTCAATATTATTTCAAGGAGTGAGTATAGGAAAGAATTCAATAATAAGGGATTCCGTAATTATGCCTGATACTATAGTAGAAGATAATGTAGTAATAAATAAAGCTATAGTAGGTAATAATGCGATAATAAGAAGAGGCTGTAAAATTGGCGATGGAAATAAAATAGCAGTTATAGCATCTAAAGAAGAACTTGAAGCTGGAACTACATTAGAGCCAGCTGAAGTATTATAGATCTAAAGGAGATATAGTTCAAAGGGATTATAAAAACAGTAAATTCGTAGTGATGCTCACTAAAGAAAAATCATGGAATATTATTAAGAATATGATAGTGAAAAACAATGAGATTTTTATAGAGAAAAATGAAAATAATATTAAATATATGTATTAATAAAATTTAGTTAAAAAATAAATTTTTGAATCCTGAAAAAAATAATATGCAAATAAAATAAAAAATATCTAATAGCTAAAAATACTTATCGATAAAGCTATTAGATATTTTTTATAATAGAACTTACAAAATATAACATAAACAAAGGACAACTAATCCACCTGTATCAATATAAGAAAAATAAAGAAATTCTTATATAGTAATAAATAATATGAGGTTAATTCAAATATTTAGCGATATAAACTATATATAAAAGAAATATAGCATGATATTATACTCTATGTCCTAAGGGACAAAACGTCTTACAAAGTTATTTAAAAGTCAATAAAAAAATGAGTTGACAGATTAATATAAAGATAGTAAGATAATGAAGTCGCTTAAAAGCGATGAAGAAAATGGTCTTTGAAAATTGAACAGAAAATAAGTTAAGTAAAATAAACCAGCAATTCTTTTAGAAGTCTTAAGTGAGAATCTAAATTTAAATTTAGT
>NZ_BAAACH010000012.1:0-124738 GCF_039521405.1 Clostridium sartagoforme | reverse complement strand
GCTCTACAGCGTCGATGGTACTGCATGGGAGACTGTGTGGGAGAGTAGAACGTTGCCAGGTTATATGGCTCGATAGCTCAGTCGGTAGAGCAGAGGACTGAAAATCCTCGTGTCCCTGGTTCGATTCCTGGTCGAGCCACCAAAAAAACACTAACATTTGTTAGTGTTTTTTTTATTTTATCGCATCTAGTACTTCTTTTATATGATCTTTAACTTTAACTTTTCTAAACTCTTTTACCAAAATACCATTTTCATCTACTATAAAAGTGCTTCTTTCTATACCTAGGACCTTCTTGCCATACATGTTTTTTTCTTTTATAACATCATATAATTCACAAACAATTTTTTCTTCATCACTTAAAAGAATAAAAGGTAAATTAAGTTTTTCAATAAATTTACTATGTGAATTTAAGCTATCTTTACTTATGCCAATTACAACAGTATTTAAATCATTTATTGTTTTTATGTTATCCCTAAAGTCACAAGCTTCAGTAGTGCAACCTGGAGTATTATCTTTCGGATAAAAATATAATATAACTTTTTTTCCTCGATAATCGCTTAATTTATGGTCTCTTCCATCAGACCCAATAAGATTAAAGTCTGGTGCTAAACTTCCTAATTTCATAATAATGATCCTCCTTTTTGACTTTATTTTATTATAGTACGAATAATTATTATTATCAATAAGTAATTGATTATTAGTACTAAATATTATTCCAAACAAATATCTATAGGATTGATACTAATAATATATTAAATAATCAATATATTTCTTTAAATGAAATAAAAAAATGAATATACTGATAATACAATATTAACCATATTTAAGGAATTTAATAAATTCTATATATTTTATTATAAACTCTGTTATAATTAATGATGTTAATAAATTTATTGATTAAAGGAGAATTTTAATGGAAGATAAGATTTTGGCTACCGTAGCAGGAAGAGAAATAAAGGAATCGGATTTACAAACTGTAGTAGAGAGATATCCAGCAGAGAGAAGAGGATATTTTGAAACTGTGGAAGCAAAAAAACAATTATTAGAACAAATGGTTTCTTTTGAGCTTATAAATATTTTAGGAAAAGAGTTAAATATAGATTCTACAGAGGAATATAAAGAAAATGTAAGACAGGCGGAAAAGGATATTTTAACTCAATTAACAATAAATAAAGTATTACTAGAAGTTACTGTTACAGATGAAGATGCATTAAATTATTATAATACAAATAAAGATGCGTTTATACAACAACCTACCATATCAGCAAAACATATATTAGTAGATTCAAAAGAGCTTTGTGATAAGATTAAAAATGAAATAACTTTAAATGAAATAACATTTGAAGATGCAGCTATTAAATATTCAACTTGCCCTTCAAAGGAGCAAGGGGGTAATTTAGGTTCATTTGGTAGAGGAATGATGGTTCCTGAATTTGAAGACGCAGCATTTAAATTGGAAATTAATGTTGTAAGTGATCCAGTTCAAACTCAATTTGGATATCATTTAATAAAAGTTGAGGATAAAAATGAAGGAAAAGAAATGTTATTTGAGGAAGTTAAAGAGCAAATAGTTAATACATTATTACAAGAAATGCAACAAAGAAAATATTTAGATGTTGTAAAAGAATTAGAAAAGAAATACGGAGTTACTAGAGCATAGAATATAAATTGCGAAGCAATTTCTTTTAGTTCACAGTGCACAATTCACAGTTTAGGATGAAACTACTTCGTAGTTTCTGAATTTTAAGTTATATCAACGATCAAATAGTTGATATAATGCTTTCTTAATTCAGCAGAGCTGAATTATCTCCATAACTGTGTCTTGTGAACTACGAACTGAAAAATGCTTCTCAAAATATTACAGTAGTTCATTGAAAGTCAATATGTATTTATCAGATAATCTTATTAGTTCTTCTTTTTGGCTTTTAGATGATTCATCATATACAGAATACACTTTCATACCAGCAAGTTTAGCTCCATTAACAGCTTGTACTATATCTTCAAAAACTAAGCATCTTTCAGGAGATACATTAAGTTTTTTGGCTGATAACAAGTATATATCGGGATTATCTTTAGATTTTTTTACTTCTTCTGTTGTTGTTATTGCATCAAAGTAATCATATATTCCATTATTTTTTAGAGTGGCTTCTAGTAGAGGAACAGAGTTACTAGTTGCTAAAGCAATTTTTATATTCATATCTTTTAATGACTTCAAATAAGGAATCACTCCATCTTTTAATTTAATAGTGTTAGAGTAGTGATAAAAAGCCATATCATGCCATGTTGATATTATATCTTCTATCTTATTTTCAATATTAAAATTTTCTTTAAAGTAAAGAGCTGTTTCTGTAAGAGTAAGATGAGTTATTTCCTCTTGAAGTTTTTCAGGGACAGTAAGTCCAAAATTGCCTAAATACTCCTCATCTATTTTAGCCCATATATTCATTGAATCGATTAACGTTCCATCCAAATCAAATATAACAGCTTCAATATTATTCATATGTTAGTTACCCCCTTGTATAATATGTTAAATATAGTAATATAATATATTATTAATGAATAAAGAATTATAATATATATTATAAAATGAAGATAAAGTAATATTATAATAAAAAATAATCCTTAAGTAAACAGTAAATATTATATTGATTATAATACATAAACGATGTATTAATAAAGTTCTTTATAAAAAGGTTTACAAAAATAAAAATATTATATATAATAACATTAAAGGGAATATATAGTATATTTGTATTGCGTGCAACCATTTGGGCATTAGCTTTCTTACTTTTTAGTGAGGGAGCTTTTTTGTTGCTATTTTACAATAAAATAATAGATTTAAATTTTTTTACATAAGTTTATTTATTGTTTTCTTTGCTAACTAAATATTATCTAAAATTTTATGAGAAGGAGGTTTCATATTTAATGGCAAGGATACAATTGTTAATTAATATTTATTATTTATAGGGGGATTTTTTATGAACAAGAAAAAAATTTCATTACTCTTAGCAGCAACTATGATTACTACTTCATTATTTACTTTACCATCTAATAGAACATATGCTATGGACTCAAAAACTCAAGCAAAGGAAATCGTATCCAAAATGACTTTAGACGAAAAAATTGGACAAATGATTATGCCTGATTTTAGACAATGGAAAGCTCAAGGAGAATCTGCAGTACAAGATGTGACAGTTATGAACTCTGAAATAGCAGAAATTGTAGACAAGTATGATTTAGGTGGAGTTATATTATTTGCTAACAACGTAAAGGACACAGAGCAAACAGTTAGATTAGTTAATGATTATCAACAGGTAGCAATAAATGATAAAGACGGAAATTTACCATTATTACTTACTATAGACCAAGAGGGAGGAGTAGTTACTAGATTAGGTACAGGTACAAATCTACCAGGAAATATGGCTATAGGAGCAACAAGAAGTGAAGATGATGCTTATGATTCAGGATATGTAATCGGTAGGGAATTAAAATCATTAGGAATTAATGTTGACTTTGCACCAACTGTAGATGTAAATAATAATCCTAATAATCCAGTTATACATCTTAGGTCCATATCAAGCAATCCAGATTTAGTGGGTAGATTGGGAAGTAAGATTATTGAAGGTATTCAAGGTCAAGGAGTATCAGCAGCAGCTAAGCATTTTCCAGGTCACGGAGATACAGCCACAGATTCTCATTATGGATTGCCAGTAGTAAATAAATCTATAGAAGAATTAAGAAATATGGAATTAAAGCCTTTTAAAGCAGCAATAGATAAAGGCGTAGATATGATAATGACAGCTCATATACAATTTCCACAAGTAGAAAAGGATACTTATGTATCCAAAAAAGATGGCCAACAAATTGCATTTCCAGCTACATTATCTGATGATATAGTAACAGGTATTTTAAGAAAAGAACTTTCTTATGATGGTGTCGTAGTAACTGATGCACTTAACATGCAAGCTATTAGTGATAACTTTGGAGAATCAGAAGCTGTTAAATTAACATTCAAAGCAGGGGTAGATATTGCTTTAATGCCTACAATCTTAAGAAGTAAAGCAGATGTAGTTAAATTAGAAAACATAATAAATGAAGTTAAAGCAGCAGTAGGTACAGGCGAGATACCACTAGAGAGAATAGATCAATCAGCAGAAAGAGTTGTTAAATTAAAAATAGATAGAGGAATAATGGAAGTTAAAAATGATACTAGAACTTTAGAAGAAAAGATTAACAATGCTAAAACTGTAGTAGGATCAAAAGAAAATAGAGATATTGAAAGAAGAGTTGCAGCTAATGCTATAACTGTAGTTAAAAATGAGAACAATATCTTACCTTTAAATCCTAAGGAAGGCGATAATATACTATTATTAGCTCCATATGACAATGAATTACCAGGTATGAAATTTGGTATAACTAGATTAATAAGTGAAGGTAAGATAAACGATGTAAATTATGACTTAGTTTCATATAATAAGAAAACAATATTAGATGATGCAACAAAAGCAAAAATTGATTTAGCTGATGAAATCGTTATATTATCAGAAATATCAAGCTCTGCACACTTAGCTGCAACTCACTGGTTAACTAAATATCCAACAGAAGTTTTTGAATATGCTAAAATAAAGGGAAAATCTGTGATTTTAGGAAGTCTTGGACATCCGTATGATGTTACAGGTCGTGATGGAGCAGCGGCTAAAGTTATAGCATATGGATATAAAGGTATGGATCCTACAGAAGCAGATGGAGGATTGTCACCTATAAAGGCTTTTGGTCCAAATATTCCAGCTATTATGGATGTTATTTTTGGAGCTCATGAGGCAACAGGAATTCTCCCAGTAGATGTTCCGAATCTTGCAGCAGATGGCAAATATGATCTAACTAGTAATAAATATAACTTTGGATATGGAATAACAAATTTAACATCATTAGGAACTACTAGCGTTGAGATGCCAACTAGTATTAAAGAAGGTAAAGATTTTATAGCAAAAGTTAAATTAAATGATGTACCAGAACATTTACAAAGTAAGACTTATTCTGCAACAATTAATTTTAATACAAATGCATTAGAAGTTTTGGAAGTTAAATCTAATAGTGAAAATGTGAAAATATTAAATAATAAGATTGAAAATGGAAAATTAATAATTGATGTAGAAGCTTTAAATGATAAAGTAATAAGCAATGAAAGCTTCGAAATAAAGTTTAAAGCTAAAACTGAAAGTATTTCTGAAGTTATTAAGGTAGAGAATCTATCAGTAAAAGATAATAAGGATAGAATATTTATAGCTTCATTATCAGAAGCTGCAATTCAACTTATAGAGGATAAAGCTCCAAGTATAATAGCAGAAGATAAAACTTTGACTGTAGGAGATAAATTTGATCCAATGAAAGATGTGAAAGCTTCCGATGAAGAAGATGGAGATATATCTTCAAATATAAAGGTTAAGGAAAATAATGTTGATACAACAAAAGCTGGAGAGTATAAAGTTGTATATTCAGTTGAAGATAGTAATAAAAACATTACAGAAAAAATAGTTAAGATAACGGTAAAGGCTAAGTCTGATAATACAGACAATAATAATGGTAAAGGTAATAATGATAATCTTCCAGAGACAGGGGGAGCATCACCAGTAGGAACAGTTATTTTAGGCAGTATTATGGCTATTGCAGGGATTGCCTTAAGAAAGTTTAAAAAATAATATAATTAAAAAGGAGAGAAAACAATAATTTCTTTCCTTTTTTATAAAAAATAAAAAATGCATAACACATTTGAAACCTTTTTCATATAATTATCATAAATAGAAATATGAAAAGGGGATAAGATTTATGTTGATATTAATATTGTGTGCTTATATATCAATAATACCAATAGTATTAATTTCTTGTAAATCTATTGGATTTGATGATGAACTTAAAGAGGTTAATGATTATATAGATTGTAATTAGCTATGTAATTTAAGAAAAAAATATTAATTGTACTTAAAATGTAAAAAACCTCTCTAATTAAAGAGAGGTTTTTATTGGTCGGGGTGACAGGGATTGAACCTGCGACCTCATGGTCCCAAACCACGCGCGCTCCCATCTGCGCCACACCCCGAAGTACATTATAATTATAGTAATTATAGTTAATGATGTCAACTATTTTTAAAAGAAAATATTGAAATTGTTATTGTATTGCTTTAAGATATATATTTAAGTGAAGATAATAATTAGAAATTTTAATAAAAGGATAAAAACATTTCAATCAACAAATATATTAAGTTAGGAGTACAAAAAGTGAGAGGAAGCACAATAATAATAATTTTAGGAAGTTTAGGGTTTATAATAATGGGACTAATATCTATTAGCAGTAATAGAATAAAAACCATGTTGAAAAATAGTGGAGCATATAATGATATAGATAAATTTATGAAACTCAACGGAACATTTAATATGGCAATAGGTACACTAGGCATAATTATAGGAGTAATAGATTATTTTTTAATTGAACAATCTAAGTATGTAGTGATATCATTCATAGTATTAATAGCTATATTATCATTAACTCAAAATATAACATTAAAAAAGTACAAAAATATATAAAGTTTTAACACAGAAATATTTGTAAATATATTATAAAAATGATATTATATAGCATATAATTAAAGAGATATTTAGGTTAAAACAGTTATGTTAACATAACTAAGTTAATTCCAAATATGTACAGTATACATTTACACCCACTAAATATCTCATTTTTAAAAAAATTACCATTGTCCGAGCTTTCCATAAGTGTTATAATGGTAATATCACGTAGGGAGAGGGGGATGGTCTAAGGACCAAATACTTATGAAAAAGAAGATTTTATCAATTGTTATAGTTGGTGCTTTAACAATGACCTCAGTAACACCAGTTTTTGCTACTCCTAATGAGGAAGTAATTAATCAGGAAGTAAAAGAAAATCAAGCAAAGTATGACGAAATGAATAAGCAAGTTGAAGATATTCAAGGGAAGATATATAATTTAAATGAACAAATATCACCATTAGCAGAAAAGGTGCAAGAAAATCAAAAACAAATAGATACCATTAAGGATGAAGTACAAAATACAAAGAAAGAAATTGAAACATCAAAGGTGGATATTTCAGAGAAAGAAGAAGTATTAGGAAAAAGACTAAGAGAATTATACAAAACAGGTGGACAAGGAAGTTATCTAACACTTCTATTTAGTGCGGATAGTTTTAGTGACCTTATATCTAAATTAGATTCTGCTAGTAGACTTGTAAGCATCGATAAAAAGATTGTGAAAGAATTGGTAGATAATAAGGAAAAGTTAGATGAAAAAGTTAATTCTTTAGAAGAGAAAGCAAATGAAGTAGCTAAAATAAATGAAGAAACTAATAAAGTTTTATCAGAATTAGAAGTAAAGAAACAAGAACAAGAAACACTTATTGCAACAGCAAAAGCTGAACAAGCTAAATTTGATGCAGAGTTCTTATCTGTTTCAGAAAGAAGCCTAGTTAGTGCGCAATTGGATATATTAATTAATTCTGATGATGTTAATGCTCTAAGGAGCGCATTAGGGCAATTAACAAATATTAGAGATGGGCAGCTTAAGAGTGATATCGTAATTGCAGAAGTTAATGAAGCATTGTATAATGCTGAAGATAAGATTTCAAATTTAGAAATAGCACAGGCAAATAGAGGCTCAGGCTCAGGATTATCATCAAGTACAGGTAATTCTATAGTAGACTTTGCATATAAATATATCGGAACACCATATATTTATGGTGCAACAGGTCCATCATCATTTGACTGTTCAGGTTTTACTAGTTTTGTGTACAGGAATGCAGCAGGAACTGAGATAACAAGAACTACTTATTCACAACTTGGAGTTGGAACGCCAGTTTCATATAGTGAATTACAACCAGGAGACTTAGTATTTACTTATGGTTCAGACCATGTTGGAATTTACGTAGGTGGAGGACAATATATACATGCGCCTTATGAAGGAGAAAATGTTAAAGTTTCACCTATTACAGGATTCTATGCGGCAAGAAGAGTACTTTAATTAGAAGTTAATATTTAATATTATATAAACTCCGTCTTTTTATAGATGGAGTTTATTTTTACATAAAAAATAGAAAATAAATTAATATTTATAACATAATTTTAAGATAACTTCAAACAATTTAAGTTTAATAAAACGGTAAGTTATATGATATAATTTATAATGGTTTTAAAATAATGATACAAAAGGTAGAGATATTATTAATTTATTATTATGGTGATACTAATAATATGTAATAATTATAATTAGAGGTAGTTAATATGAATAAAGATGTAAGGTTATTAGAAGACGAATCAATTGATGATTTACAATTAAAAAATTTATTTTTAATACAAAAAAAATCAGGTTTTAGATTTGGTGTAGATGCGGTTTTACTATCTAATTTTGCAAACATAAAAAATAAACATAGAGTCATTGATTTATGTTCAGGAACTGGAATAGTCCCTTTTTTACTATATGGAAAATATAATCCTAAAGAAGTTATAGGAATAGAAATTCAAGATGATATGGTAGAGATGGCCAAGAGAAGTAGTAAGTATAATGAATTAGAAAAAATCGTGAAATTTGAAAGAGGAGATTTAAAAGATATAAGCTTTTTAAATAAGTTAGGAAAATTTGATGCTTTAACTGTAAATCCTCCGTATAAATTAAATAACTCAGGAATAATAAATCCTGATGATAAATTAGCCATAGCTAGACATGAAATTTTATGTACATTAGAGGATGTAATAAAAGCTTCCAGAAAGCTTTTAAAGGATAATGGAAGGATGTATATAGTACATAGGCCGGAGAGATTAATAGATATATTTGAACTTATGAGAAAATATAAAATTGAGCCTAAGAGAGTACAAATGATTCAACCTAATATAAGAAAAGCTCCTAATATAGTTTTAATAGAAGGGCAGCGAGATGGAGGGGCTTATTTAAAATGGGAAGCCCCATTATATATCTATAATGAAGACGGTAGCTATACAAATGAATTAAATAAAATATATGGCAGGGAGGTTTAGTTATATGGAAAATGGGAAACTATATTTAGTACCAACTCCAATAGGAAACTTAAAGGATATAACATTGAGAGCTTTAGAAATATTAGAATATGTAGATATAATAGCTGCTGAAGATACAAGACAAAGTTTAAAATTGTTAAATCATTTTAATATAAAAAAAAGTCTATTTAGTTATCATAAGCATAATGAGCAAGGAAAAAGTGAAGATATAATAAACAAGTTAAAAGATGGAATTAATATAGCTTTAATTACAGATGCAGGTACTCCTGGTATATCAGATCCAGGTAGTGTCATAGTTGAGAGGTGTATAGAACAAGGAATAGAATTCGAAGTTTTACCAGGGGCAACAGCTATAACAACAGCCCTTGTGTACTCAGGCTTAGATACTACTAAATTTATCTTTAGAGGATTTTTACCAAGAGAAAATAAGGAGAGGAGTCCTGTAATTGAAGAAATAAAAGATTCTAGAGATACAATAATATTATATGAAGCACCACATAGAATAATAGATACTTTAGAATATTTACTAAATAATCTAGGGGATAGAAATATAGCAGTATGCAGAGAGCTTACTAAGCTTCATGAAGAAATATGTAGAGGAACTATATCATCAGTACTAAAACATTTTACAGATAATAGGCCAAGAGGCGAATTTGTTTTAGTAATTGAAGGTAAATCGGAAAAGGAAATACAAGCTGAAAAAGAGGCAGTATGGATTGACTTAACAATAGAAGAGCATTTAATCAAATTAATAGAAAGTGGAATAGATAAAAAGGATGCTATAAAATTAGTTGCTAAAGAAAGAAATTTACCTAAAAAAGAAGTATATAAATACTCAACAGAATTATAATTAAATCCCCTATGAATTTATAAGTTCATAGGGGATTTAATTATAAGCAACTATTTAAATATAAGTATTAAAAATTATTTTTTTAATTCATTTAAGCAGTTTTTACAGATGTTTTTACCTTTGTAATTAACAACATCTCTAGCATCTCCACAGAAGATACAAGCTGGTTCATATTTCTTTAGAATTATTTGTTCACCATCTACATAGATTTCTAAAGCATCCTTTTCAGCTATATCTAATGTTCTTCTTAATTCTATAGGAATAACTATTCTTCCTAATTCATCTACTCTTCTTACTACACCAGTTGATTTCATTATATATTCCTCCTTAAAACAAGTTTCGACATCTTGCAAAGTTAATATTACTAAAAATGTAATTAAAAGTCAATATAAAAGAAAAATATTTTCAAAAATTACAAATTTCGTATATATATCAAAGTTATAAATACAATATACTACCATAAATTAGAAAAGTCAATACTATTTATCAATTTTTAAGTAAAATAGCAAAAAATGTAGAATGGCTTGTACACTAGGTTATATAGCTTAAAAAAAAATTATTATATATGTAATTTAAAAAAAAATAATAAAATAAGAAAAAAATGTAAAATTAAATATGTAAATATAAGTTGTATTATAAATTTTATATAATTTATAAAAAAATTTCAAAATAATAGATAATTTTTATAAAATTTTAAAGGAATAATAATAAAATTAAAATAAACAGACAAAAATAACTTGTAATAAGTTTATATATACTATATAATTATATTAAGAATAGGAATTAGAGGTGGATATTATGGTGAAAAAAATAGATACTAATTATATAATAGAATTGGCAGAAGAGATGTCTAACAATTCGATGATTGGTTATGAAGATTTACCGAAATATGATCTTTTTTTATCCCAAGTTATAGATTTTTTAAATGATAAATTTATAGAAGATAAGTACACTAATAATATAGTACAGAATTATATAAAGAGTGAAGTTATTAGTAAGCCTGAGGACGGTAAAAAAAGAGGATATACTAAAATACATCTTATACAGTTAGTGCTATTAAGTTATATGAGACCGGTATTAACAACAGAAGAAATTAAAAAGGTTTTCAGATTGGCATTTAATGAGATAAATGATAGATCTGATGATATTATATCTTGGGAAAAGGCTTATAAAATATTTTCAGAAACTCAAAGTGAAAGTTTTAAAGATTTTTTAAGTGAACCTGTTATAGATGAGAAAAAGTTAGATAGTATAATTTCAGAATTAAATTTAAATAACAAAGATGAAAATAGTATAAGAACATTTGTTATAGTTATGTCGCTTATAGCGCAAGCAAGTGCCACAAAAAAATTAGTGCAAAAAATAGTAAATGAGTACCATTTATAATAAAAGATTTAAAAATCTGAGTTATTTGCATATGTAAATAACGGGGTGATTTTATGGATGAATTAGTGAGCTTAATAGCTAATTTAGGATTCCCTATAGCTATTTCTCTATATTTATTAATTAGAATAGAAGGAAAGTTAGAGAGTCTTACAACTAGCATAAATAATCTAGCACAAACTATAAATTCAATTAAATAATTAATTAGTATAATAAGGTGTTGTTATTAAGTTTAAGACAATACCTTATTAAGCTTATATTTGTTTTAGAGTGCAAAGTTGATTTTCATTTTTTATTTAACAGGTATTATGTAACACAAGTTAAGTGTACACTATAATTAAAAACTAGGTAACATTTGATTCGTATTAAATTTAGTTATAAATACATTAAAACTTTATTAAGTAATGGATGTCTGATACTAAAAATCTAGAATTTAATTTGCATAATGGAACTTTTATTAAAGAAATGTGAGCTATGAATTGTGTACTGTGAATAAAGGTAGGAATAACTTAATGAGCAATAAGGTAATTATTAAGGAGTCTGTAAGGGGAATAATAGAATATGTTTTAAAAACTGGAAGTCTAGATGATAGATACATGGGAAAAAGCAGAGCTTTGGAAGGAACATTGGCTCATCAAAAGCTTCAAAGCAGTAATGAAAAAATATATACTCAATACCAAAAGGAGGTAAGATTAGAGCAGTCTTTTGATATTGAAGATGTTGTTTTGTTATTGGAAGGTAGAGCAGATGGAATAATTATAGATGCTGATAATGTATATATAGAAGAAATAAAATCAACTATGAAATCATTAGTATTAATAGATGAGGATTATAATGATTTACATTGGGCACAAGGAAAGTTTTATGCATACATGTACTCCCTTCAAAATCAATTAGACGAAATAAATATAAGATTAAGTTATTTCAATATAGAAACAGAAGAAGTAAAAAGTTTTAATAAAAATTTTAAGTTTGAAGAACTAAAAGAATTTATTTTTTATATAATAAATGAATATAAAAAATGGATATTATTAAAATCTAATTTGAATTCAATTAGAAATAAATCTATAAAGAATTTAATGTTCCCTTTTAGTACTTATAGAAAAGGGCAAAGAGAACTTGCAATATCATGTTTTAACACGATAAAGGAGCAATCTGTATTATTTGCACAGGCACCAACAGGTATAGGAAAAACAATATCTACAATATTTCCATCAATAAAATCCTTAGGAGAAAATAGGGGAGAGAGAATAGTATATTTAACAGCTAAAACAATAACCAGGACAGTAGCAGAAGAGGCAGTAAATAAGTTAAAAGAAAATGGACTTATCTGTAGAAGTATTACATTAACATCAAAAGAAAAGATTTGTTTTAAGGATAAAACTAAGTGTAATCCAGATTACTGTGAATATGCAATAGACTATTATGATAAAGTCAATGATGTTATATTTAATATTCTTAATAATAATCATACTGATTTTACAAGAGTAAAAATAGAAGAATATGCTAAGGAAAACAAAGTTTGTCCTTTTGAATTATCATTAGACTTGAGTTTATGGTGCGATGTAATTATATGTGATTATAATTATGCATTTGATCCAAGAGCAAAATTAAAACGATTTTTTGAGGATGATGTGGATAAGAATATATTGCTTGTGGATGAAGGTCACAATCTTGTGGATAGAGCTAGAAGTATGTTCAGTGCAGAAATTTATAAGAGTAAAATAATACAAGCATCAAAATTGATAAAGGGAAAAGTACCTAATTTATATAAAGCTTTAACTTCTATTAATAAGGAATTAATAGAAGTAAGAAGAGAAGTTCAAGAACTAGAAGTCAATAGTATGTATAAAAGGGATCAATATAAGGATTTATATAAGCTACTTAGAATATTCTTGAAAGAATGTGATGAATATCTTGTGAAATCTGTAAATACAGAAGGTTATGATGAAATAAGAGATTTATATTTTGAGATACGGTCTTTCATATCTATTTCTGAACTTTTTAGTGATAAATACGTTACTTTAGTAGAAATAAACAAAAGTGATGCAAAGGTTAAATTGTTTTGCGTTAATCCGGCTGAAAATTTATCAAAGGTAGTACAAGAAGCATATTCAACTATAATATTTTCTGCAACATTAACTCCTATAAATTATTATATAGATATATTAGGAGGAAATGAAAAAAGTTATAGAATGAAGTTGCCATCACCTTTTAAAAAAGAGAATTTAAAAGTTTATGGACATTCGCTTAACATGAGGTTTAGGCAAAGGGAAAACAATATAGATAACTTATGTAAATTAATTAATAAGTTTAAAGAAGAACAAATAGGAAACTATATGGTTTTTCTCCCATCTTATCAGTATTTAAAGCAGATATATGGAAGATATATAGAAATGTATAGTGATAAAGATACTATTTGTCAAAAAGAAGTTTTAACTGAAGAGGAAAAGGAAGAATTCATAAATAACTTTCAAGGGGGAGCAAATATATTAGCATTCTGTGTTATAGGGGGAATATTTTCAGAGGGAATAGATCTTCCAGGTGATAAACTTATTGGTTGTATAATAGTTGGTGTAGGTTTCCCTAAAATATCTAATGAAGGAGATATAATAAAAGACCATTATGAAGAAAAGGGTTTTGATTATGCATACATATATCCAGGAATAAACAAGGTTATGCAAGCAGCAGGAAGGGTAATTAGAACAGAAGAGGATAAAGGAAGAATATTACTTATAGATGACAGATATTTCACAATTAAATATAGGAGTTTGTTGCCGAAGGAATGGGATATAAATAGATAAAATAATAGGGAGGGAGTTAAATGAGAGTTATAGATTTAAGTCATATAATAAAAACAAATATGACAACATACACAAAAGATGAAAAACCAGAAATATATAATATAGCTACTATTGAGAAAGATGGGTTTAACGAGAAAAACTTAAATATTTATACTCACACAGGAACTCATATTGATGCACCTAGTCATATGATTAATAAGGGGAAAACTATTGATGAATTTAATATAAATGAATTTATAGGAATAGCTATTATAATAGATATTTCAATTATAAAGGAAGTCACTTTAAAAGAAATAATGAAATATGAAGACAAAATAATAAATTGTGATTTCGTAATATTAAAAACAGGATATGAAAAATACTGGGGAAGTAAAGAATACTTTAATAATTATCCAAGCTTAACAGAAGATGCAGCAAAATGGCTTTGTGATTTTAATTTAAAAGGAATAGGAATAGATGCAATATCTATTGATAAATTTGATAGTATAGACTTTGAAATTCATAATATTATTTTATCTAGAGGTAAGCTTATAATAGAGAATTTAACTAATCTAGATATTATAAATAGAGAAGAATTTACATTAGTAGCAACTCCACTAAAAATAGAAGATGGAGATGGCTCACCAGTTAGAGCAGTTGCAATAACAGATTAAAAGTATAAAGTACGGTATTAGTTAGCAGTTCACAATTTATATCTCACAGTTATCTTTTATTTTATAAGAAATATGGGGTAAGTAACGGAGATTGGATTTTATAAATATAAAATCCTGTGAAATAAAGTAAGTTGTTTTAAAAATATAATATATTGAAAAAAGGTAATTTAAATAAAGCTATAGAAAATCATAAGTGCTATGAGTTTCTATAGCTTTTCCCACTTAATAAATGAAATTGTATTATTATAACTATAGTTTATTCTATAAATAAACTATAGTATGCAGTAAAGGTTTTGCCTACTTCTAATTTTTCAATTCCTGATTTATCTTTAAGTTCGCCATTAAAGTCATGATAATCTGCATGGCCATACCAAGGTTCAATACAAATAAATGGTGCGCCAGTTGCTTTAGTCCATAAAGCTAGATAAGGAAATCCTGAGAAGTCCATCGATAAACTTTTATTGTGATTTTTTGATTTTAAACTTATTAAGTTAGATTCTAAATCACTAAATACTAAAGCATCATCTTTAAATAAATCTAAAGATAGATTTACAATACTTTCATTATGAAAATATTGATCAGTAATTCCTGAAAAATAACCAGTATTTGAATTTAATTTCATAATATTAGCATTTTCAATCTTATTAAATTCAAAATAATAGTCTTCAAAATTTTCTTCATTCATTAGAGGGCACATAAATGCTGGATGACCTCCTATTGAAAAATATATTTCTTTATTATCAAGATTTATAACCTTATATCCAACTTTAACACCGTTTTCTAAAAGCTTATAAGAAAGCCTTAAAGAAAATTTAAAAGGATATATCTTAAGTGTATCTTCAGACCATAAAAGTTCAAATTCTATATAATCATCTGTTTTTTCAATCATATTAAATTTGCGAGTTCTAGCGAGGCCATGCTGAGGCAATTCATAAGTATTTCCATCCACTAAATATTTTCCATCTTTAACTTTTCCAACTATAGGAAACAGAATTGGGGAGTGGTATTTCCAATAATCAGAGTTTCCATTCCATAGGAATTCTAATGAATCTTCTTTGCTAAATATACTAGTAAGTTCTCCGCCATTAGTATTAGTTGACAGTTTTATATTTTCATTTTCTAATATGTAGTTCATAATAAACACCCTTTCTATAGCTATTGCAAAAACAGCTAATTGATTAATTTATTTTTTACAACTTATATAGAAGTTTTTATAAGTTTTAGGTTTTAATTTCTAATTGTAATATAATAATAAATAGTTATAGATTAATTTAAGTAAGATAGTAGAATTTAGCTCATATATGTAAATTATACTATAGTATATGAGTTTTAGAAAGAAATAGATGGCTTTGATTATATAATTGGAAATAATATAGTATTATATATAAAGTATAATAAAATAATGTTGAGGAGTATAATTTATTTATTTGATATATAATATAAAAGATTAAATAATAAATGATGTGGTGATTTAATGGGTAATAGTAATGAAAATAAAAGATCAATAATAGATAAAATAGTATATTTCATAGTAAAAATTAACAATGATGACATATTTGCATTAGGAGCTCAGCTTGCATATTATTTGATATTAGCATTTTTTCCATTTTTAATATTTTTAATGACTTTAATAGGTTTTAGCAGCTTGAATGCTACAGACGTTTTAGAAGGATTAGGAACTATATTGCCAAATAATGTTTTTACATTAGTAGATACCACTGTAGTTGAAATAGTAAATACGCAAAATGCAGGATTATTAGGAGTTTCAGTTGTACTTTCAATGTGGTCGGCATCATCAGGATTCAGAGCGGTTATAAAAGGTGTAAATAAAGCTTATGATATAAAGGAACATAGATCCTTTATAAAGAGAGCGTTTGTAGCAATATTTTTTACTATTGTTTTAGCTTTATTAATAATGTTAGCACTAGCTATGTTAGTTTTTGGAGAATTAATAGGTAAGTATCTGTTAACTATATTTCCATTTCAAAACGTTATAAATAAGATATGGAATATAAGTAGATATCTAATAATTATATCTATGATGATTTGGATATTTGCTGGAATATATAGGTATACACCGGCAAAGAAAATAAGTTGGCGAGAAGTTTTTCCAGGGGCCATTGCAAGCACTTTAGGATGGATAATAGTATCAATGGCCTTTTCATATTATATAAATAATATAGCTAATTATTCTAGGCTTTATGGAAGTGTAGGAGCTGTCTTTGTATTAATGACTTGGTTATATATAACATCTATGATGTTAATTTTGGGAGCAGAAATAAATTCTATTTTAGCACTTAGAAAAAGAAATGCTAATAATAATTAAAAACAACTAAGAATTCCTTAATTCAGAACAGTTAAACTAGTTCTATAATTAAGAACTACGCATTATAAGTTGTGAACTGATAATAAATGGCTTGAGCTAATATTGATTGCTTTATAATTTATTTTATTTATTTATGTATAGAAAAAAACTAAATGGGTATAATCAAAGAAGAAATATTCAGGAGGTGCAAAAAATGAATAAAATAGTATTATTAGGAAAATTAATAAAGGACCCTGAACTTAGATCATTAGAGGGTAGTGATAAAGTATTCACTAGGTTCATAATTGCAGTGGATAGAAATTTTAAAGCTCAGGATGGAACTAGAAAAGCGGATTTAATACCAGTTACTATTTGGGGAAGAAAGGCTGAGGTAGTATGTCAATATATGAGAAAAGGAAGCTACATAAGCTTGAGTGGAAGATTAAGAACTGGAAGCTATGAAGATAAAGATGGAAATAAAAAATATATTGCAGAAGTTGTAGCAGAAGACTTTAAATTTGTAGGAGATAGAAAAGTAGAAAGAGACTTAGAACAAGTAGAAGATTTTGTAAATTAAGTTTAAAATATAATTTTAAATAAATAGTATAAAAGGGTAAGCTAATTATTTTATAGCTTACCCTTTTATAGTAAAAATAAATTTTTATATTTAAATTGTACCTTTACTTAAAACTGTTAATTTATCTTCTTCGTTTTGAATTCCATTTATTATTTTTACTGAAGATGAAATATCACCAATTAAAATTCCGCCTACAAGTTTATTATTATAGAAAAATAACTTCGAATACTTATTATTTAAAGTATCTATAGAACCAATTTTCTCTAATGAAGGATCATCAAAATTTATAGTTCCAGCAGAAAATACTTGAGTATTCATTGCAGCAAATACTGTAGAGGAAACAAATTTTTCAAATTTAATCTTATCACCTGTAGCGTTAGCACCTGCAACTTTCCCCATTTCTATTGCTGCTGGCCAATTTCCATAATATATTCCATCTAATTCAGCTACATCCCCACAAGCATATATATCTTCTACATTAGTTTGCATATATGGATTTACTATAACACCTTTATTACAATGAATACCTAAAGGTTGTGCTAAGAAAATATTTGCTCTAACTCCAACTGAATAAATAATAATATCGGCATCTATTTGTTTACCACTTTTCAATTGCAGAGATTGAACTCCATCCTTGTTAGCAGTTATAAAATCAACAGCTTCTCCCAAAAGAACTTTAACAGGTGTTTTGCTAACTAAGTCTTCAAACAAGTTGGAACCATCTGTATCTAATTGACGTGGAAGCATTCTTTCTGCTAATTCTACAACAGTAACATTCATATTACGTTTTTGAACCTCCCAAGCAGCTTCAAGGCCCAATAAGCCACCACCAATAATCACTATGTTTTTAGATGCTGGCAGTTGCTCTTTAAGAGATTCAACATCCGAAAGTTTCTTTATTGTATGAATTCCTTTGACTGTATTATAGGTCCATGAATTTACTTCAATTTCATGATCTTCAAATTTCACTTTAGTTGGAGGAACAAAGTTATAACTACCATTAGCCAAAATTAACTTATCATAATGAATTCCTTGTTTATTATCTAATTTTATAGTCTTTGTATCTTTATCTATACTATTTACGTTAGCACCTAGGATTTCAACTATATTATTTTCTTTATACCAATTAGCTTTTTCAAGATAAAAAGAATCATCAATTTTTTCAGTTATTAAATCTGAAAGTTGAGTTCTCACATATGAATGCTCTAGCTCATTTGAAATTAGTTTAATTATTGCACTTTCATTTCTTTCCTTAATAGCTTTGGCTGCATAGAACCCAGCTGCTCCATTACCTATAATTACATAGGTTTCTTCTTTATCTATAGAATAAGTGGTCTTTTTCCTCTCGATTTCTATAAACTGATCACTTCCAGCACCACAAACAGGACAAACTTCTGGTACAGTTTCTGATTCAAATATTTCACCACAAATTATGCACTTCCAAAGCTTTAAGCCTCCATTAGTAGGAATTTCTTCAATAGTTGTTTTAGATTTTGATTCAGGAGCAAGATTCTTTTTACCAGTTAAGATTTCTCCAAATCCTAAGCCAAATTCATAAGCTTCTTCTAATTCATTATCAGAAGGTTTAAAGTTAATCTTTAAACTTCCATAAAACTTCATATTTAGTTCTCTTAGTCTTGTTTCTATTCTAGGAATTGCTTCGCCACTCCAACCATAAGATCCAAAAGCAGCAGACAATTTATTACCATGGACAACAGGATTTAATTTTGAAAGCACATCCCGAATTGGCTCTAATAATTCGGAAACTATAGTTGGAGAACCGCATAGTAACCCATCAGATTCTGTAATGCTATTTACTATATCACTAATTTCATGATGAATAACATTAAATAATCTAACTTCAATGTTACCTGAAGCTTCTATACCCTTAGCAATTTCCTTAGCTAAAGATTCTGTATATCCATAAGCTGATACATAAGGAATAGTAACAACTTTTTTACCATCTAAAGCTGGGCTTTCAGGAGTACTCCACTTTCTATAAAGTTCAACTATTTTCATTGGTTCTTCAATTAAGACTGGGCCATGACCAGGTAAAATCATATCTATATTTAGATTTTCAATTTTCTTAATTGCCTTCAATACAAAAGGTTTATATGGACCAAAAATGCAATCAAAATAGTATTTTAAAGCATCCATATAATGTTCTTCATTTTCTACTCTACTATTTACTATTGCTTCAGATGAATAGTGGGACCCGAAGGAGTCACAAGTAATTAAAAGCTCATCTTCGGCAATATATGTGTAAATAGAATCTGGCCAATGTAAAAATGGAGCAGATATAAAGTTTAATGTTTTATTACCTAAACTTATTGTATCTCCATCACCTACAGTTATTGAGTCAATATCTTTATTAGCGATTTTTTTCATAAATTTAATAGCAGCAGCAGAACCTACTACTTTAGCATTAGGTGAAATTTCTAACAACCTAGCAACTGAACCAGCATGATCAGGTTCGGTATGATCAAGGACTATATAATCGATGTTAGTTATATCTATATCTAAGTCTTTTAATCTTTCTATATACTGATCAAAAAATTCAACTTTAACTGTTTCAAATACAGCTGTTTTCTCGCTTCCTTTAACAACATATGAATTATAGCTAGTTCCGTAAGGTGTGTACATAATAATATCGAAAATTCTTAAATCTGGATCGAGAGCTCCAACCCAATATATATCCTTTTTTACTTCTAAAGACTTCATAAATCTACACCTTCCTCAAAATAAATATTAAATAATAATTGTTATTATAAAATTATTATATGTCTAAATATTAACAATATCAATAACTATTTAAAATATTTATTATAAATAATATCATTAATACTATTGATATATTATGGTATAACATAAAATTTTATTATATAAGTTATAGTAAATATTATATTTTTGAATAAAATATTAATAAATATAACTTAAAAGAATAATTGATTTTTAATTTATATAAACATAGTCTAACAATAATGTCTTAATATTATTACTAAATCATCAATATAACTATAAATTTGCAAAGGAACTTGAGAAAAGTATTATAAAATCGACATAGTAAAATAATAATTTATTATTAGATATTTTATTTGATTTAAAAAAGTACATTTAACAAAAAATTTAAAATAAAAAAATGTAAAAATATAAGGAAATATTTTATTAATCTAATAAACAATGTTTGACATTGTTTTAATAATTTCTATGATATGTTTTTAATGTGGTAGTTAATTAGTATATAGTAATTTACAAAGGAGAGGTAAAATGAATATTGTTGATAATCTATATAATGTTGTAAAAAAAGAGGATAGGGAAAGTAAGTATATTTATAGAATGATAAGTGAAAGTTTTTATGATGGACAAGCCTTTGGAATTGAAGTTGAAAGACAAGATATAGTAGATGGTAGCGTGGTGAAAATAGAAAGAGATAAAATTAGAAATATATCAAACATTAAGGAGAAGGTTAATGAATTATTAAATTTACTACATGTTAATCAAGTATCTCCAATACATCTTGTTGACATATTAGGAGAATATGTTGATGAATATGTAGCTGACTTCAATTTATAAAATAAAGGATATTAAAAATCATATAAAATCTAATATTTATAGTAAAATATATTAGAGGTGGTTTTATGATAATAGGAATAGGAATAGATATAATTGAAATAGATAGAATAAAAAAGGCTATTGATAGAACAAATGGGTTTATAGAAAAAATATTTACAGATAAAGAAATAACGTTATTTAAATCTAAAAATATGAGATCAGAAGTTATAGCAGGAAACTTTGCAGCAAAAGAAGCAATAAGTAAGTCTTTAGGTACTGGAATAAGAGGATTTTCTTTAAAAGAAATAGAAGTATTAAGAGATGATTTAGGCAAACCGATAGTGTTTTTAAGTGATAATATAGAAAAGTTGATAGGAAAAGGGTATAAGTTAAACTTATCTATATCACACAATAATACATCTGCTATAGCATTTGCTATTTTGGAGGAATCATAATGTATATAATGTCAACAAGAAACTGCAAAGATATTGATAAATATACTATAGATAAAATCGGAATACCAAGTATTATTCTTATGGAGAATGCTTCAAATGAAGTTATAAGTAATATTTTGGAGTTGAAAGGAAATTTTATTGTTTTTTGTGGAATAGGAAATAATGGTGGGGATGGATTAGCTATTGCAAGAAAATTAATTTTACAAAATAGAGATGTTCATATAGTAGTAATAGGAGGTTTAGAAAAATGCTCTAATGAATTTTCTGTTAACCTAAATATACTAAATAATCTTACTTCAAATATTTCATTCATAAATAATGAAAATAATTTAGACGAATTTTTTACAAATCTAAAGGATTATGAAATTGCAATAGATTGTATATTTGGAATAGGATTAAATAGAAAATTAAATGACTTTTATATAAAATTAATAAATACTATAAATAAAAAATTTAAAGTTAAAATAAGTATTGATGTTCCATCAGGATTAAATGCAGATAATGGAGAACCTATGGGAGCTGCTATAGAGGCAGATATAAGCTATACTTTTGAAGTTATAAAAAGAGGATTTATAGAATATAATGCATTAAAATACCTAGGTGAATTAAATGTATTAAATATAGGAATTCCTGAAATCGTTAAGAAAAAGAATTCAGAAAATATATTTATTTTGGAGAAAGAGCAGTATAGTAATTTATTAAATAGAAGAAGTTTGTATGGTCATAAGGGAACTTATGGGAAAATTTCTATCTTGGCTGGTAGCAAGGGGTATACTGGAGCGGCTTATATAGCTACAGAGGCATGTGTAAAATCTGGTGCTGGATTAACTACTTTGATATCTTCAAGATATGTACAAGATAAATTAAGTTGTAAGCTTATTGAAGCTATGACGTTAGATATAGAGGAGCGTGATAAGGTAAAAGAAACTCTTAATAATTCAGATGTAATTGCAATTGGTCCTGGAACAACAGGAGATACGTTATATAAAGATATATTGGATTACATAGAAGACTATAAAGGAAAATTTTTTGTTGTTGATGCAGGAGCACTTCAATTATTAACAAAGGATAAATCAATAATGAAAAAAATTAAAGGAAAAGCAATTTTTACCCCTCATCCAGGTGAAATGGCAAAAATTATAGGTGAATCTATAGAATTTGTTGAGGATAATAGGATAGAAGTTGCTAAGAAATATGCAAAAGAAAATAATATAGTTGTGGTATTAAAAGGATATAATACAGTAATAACAAATGGTGATGATGTGTACATAAATAATACTGGGAATAGTAAAATGGCTTCAGGGGGAATGGGGGACTGCTTAACAGGAATAATATCAGCCCTTCTTGGTCAAAATCATTCTATAATGAATTCAGCATTACTTGGCACATATATACATGGATTATCAGGAGAGATGGCATCTTCTGAAAAGTATAGTACAGTGGCGTCTGAAGTTATAGAGAATATATCAAAAGTTATGGATTATATAGCTAGATAAATATTAAAGTATGAATAAAATCCGATTAAAGCTAATATTAGTAATAATGAACAGATAGGCTTTAGGAGGATTTATGAAAAAGAAGTTATTATTAATACTTATGGTATGTATACCAATTATATCAATTATTTTAGTAATATTATTTAGAGTTACAGCAGAGCCAACTAATGAAGATATAATTAAGTCGTTAAAAGAAATAAAATGTTACAGTACAAAAGTGGAGTATATAATAAAAAACAGTAGATACGAAGAAAGAGAAGATACTACTCAATATTATTTAAAAGATATTGGTGGAAGAATTGATTTTGGAGAAGAAAGAACAAAAATTTATAAGGATAATAAGATTATAGTTAAAGATAATATATCAAATAAGGAATATACAATGGAACAGGAAATGGATATAGTTCATTCTTTAGCATTTTTGAATAAGTTATTATCATATCCTATTGATGAAAATGGCATAAAAGAGGGACAAGAAGAATGGGGAGATACTGAATATATAGAATTTACCTGTGAGATGTTTTTAGATAACGATCATTTGGATAAGATTAGGATTTTTATAGATAAGCAAGAAAAAACTCCAATAGGAGCAATTATATATGATAAGGATGGAAAAGACAGAATAAGAATTGTATACAATGATTTTGAAAAATTAAAGCAATTAGATAATGGATTGCTAGAATAAATAAAATAAAAATAACCAGTTCAATATCTTAAATTAACATTAGTACACTGAAAGAAGTAAAAAAAATGGAGTACATAAGTATATATAATAGTTTTAACTATAAGAAGAAAATTAAGGTATTATAAAAAATAATTATTATCAGTTAATTGTTAATAGGTAATATTATATAATTAGAAAATTAAATAAAAAGTGTAACATAAGTTTTGACAAAGTGACATAATTTGCAATATAATTTATTTATACATAGATTTTTACTACCTGGAGGCAAATTATGTCTAAAAAAGTTAAAAACATACACTTTATAAAAAATGTAGTTAAAATTAAAAAAAAGAGTCAATTTATTGACCCTAATTTAATAGAATATAATGAAAATCAATTTAATATGGAATTTATAGAATTAATGAAAGCTGGTTACAAAGAGATGTCTAAAATTAATTTGGAGCTTTCACAACTTCCTTTCGAGTGCGAAATTGCAGATATTAATGAATATGAGAACTGGCTTTGCGGAGTGTGATATTTCTAATGACGACTATGGTAGTAAAAAGAGGGGATATTTTTTATGCAGATTTAAGTCCTGTTATAGGTTCAGAACAAGGTGGAATTAGACCAGTTATAATAATTCAAAATGATATAGGTAATAAATATAGTCCAACAGTTATAGTAGCAGCAATAACATCTCAAATAAATAAGGCTAAATTACCAACTCATGTAGAGATTTCTTCAGAAGAATATGGATTAAATAGAGATTCTGTTGTTTTATTAGAACAGGTAAGAACACTAGATAAAAAGAGATTAAAAGAGAAAATAGGACATATGACAGATTCGGATATGAAAAAAGTTAATAAGGCTTTACTAATTAGCTTAAATCTTGTATAAAGTTTTATTTGATAAAAGAGTATATTAAATACTTAAGAAACCCGATTAGGGTTTCTTTTCTTTTATAATAAGTTTATAGAAAAGAAGTAAAGTTATACACTGCAGACCATTAGTATATACAATATTGGTACAATACACATATTAGAATAACAAAAAATCTTCAATAGTATATACAAAATAAAAATATTATGATAAAATAATTTTAGTAAATAAAGCACAATATATTTACAGGCAAATAAAATCTTAGGAGGATAAAAAATGATAAAAAATGTTGAAGAATTAAAATCAGTAGCAAAAACTGTACGTGGAGATATAGTTTCAATGTTGACAGAATCACGTTCAGGACATCCTGGAGGTTCATTATCAGCAGCAGACATATTAACTACATTATTTTTTAATGAAATGAATATAAATCCAGAGGATCCTAAAGATGAAAATAGAGATAGATTTGTATTGTCAAAAGGACATGCAGCCCCTGTTTTATATAGTGTGCTAGCGAGAAGAGGTTATTTTCCTGTTGAAGAATTAAATACTTTAAGAAAAATTGGTTCAAGATTACAAGGGCATCCAAGTATGAGGTACTTACCTGGAATAGATATGTCAACAGGATCTTTAGGTCAAGGGATTTCAGCTTCTGTAGGAATGGCATTAGCAGGAAAAATTGATAATAAGAATTATAGAGTCTATACTCTTCTAGGTGATGGAGAGCTTGAAGAAGGTCAAGTGTGGGAAGCAACAATGTCAGCAAGTCATTATAAGTTAGATAATTTAACTGCATTCATTGACTTTAATGGATTACAAATTGATGGTGATATAACAAAAGTTATGAATCCATCTCCAATAGATGAAAAATTTAAGGCTTTCGGATGGAATGTCTTAGTTATAGATGGTCATAATATAGAGCAAATATTAGATTCAATAGAGAAAGCAAAAGCTTGCAAAGGAAAGCCAACTGTTGTTGTATGTAATACAATAAAAGGAAAAGGAGTTTCTTTTATGGAAAATCAAGCTGCATGGCATGGAACGGCTCCAAGTAAAGAACAATGCGAGCAAGCTTTAGCAGAAATTGGAGGTAACTAGTAATGAGTAAAAAGATTGCAACAAGAGAAGCTTATGGTAAGGCATTAGCATCATTAGCTAATATAAACAATAACATAGTAGTTTTAGATGCAGATCTCTCAAAATCTACAAAGACTGCAGATTTTAAAGCTGTTTGTGAAGAAAGATTCTTTAATATGGGAATTGCTGAATGTAATATGATGGGGGTTGCAGCAGGCTTATCTACTTGTGGTAAAATACCATTTGTTAGTACTTTCGCAATGTTTGCAGCAGGAAGAGCTTTTGAGCAAATAAGAAACTCTATATGCTATCCCAAATTAAATGTTAAAGTATGTGCAACACATGCGGGGCTAACAGTAGGAGAAGATGGAGCATCTCATCAAGCAATAGAAGATTTAGCATTAATGAGAAGTATTCCTAATATGACAGTGATATGTCCTTCTGATGCAGTAGAAACTGAAGCAGCAATTAAAGCTATAGCAAAATATGATGGACCTTGTTATGTTAGACTTGGAAGATCAGCAGTTAATGTTATAAATGATGAAAATACTTATGAATTTAAAATAGGAAAAGGTGTAACATTAGCAGAAGGAAAAGATGTAACAATAATTGCTACTGGAATAATGGTAGATGTTGCATTGGAAGCAAAAGAACAATTAAAAAACCAAGGGATTATTGCAAGAGTAATAAATATTCATACATTGAAACCAATAGATAAAGAAATACTAGTTAAAGCAGCAAGAGAGACAGGAGCAATAGTTACGGTTGAAGAACATAATATAATTGGCGGACTAGGGTCAGCTGTTGCAGAAGTATTAAGTGAAGAGATTCCAGTACCTGTTTTAAGGGTTGGTGTAAATGATGTATTTGGAGAAAGTGGATTGCCAGATCAATTATTAGAGGCTTATGGATTAACTGCTAATAATGTAATAGAAAAGGCTAAAAAGGCAATTTCATTAAAGAAATAAATAAGTTTACTATAATAATTTAAATATATATAAAATAGCTATATTTACCACTAAGCTGTAGAAGTTTTCTACAGCTTTTTACTTTAATTGAAATTATAAATTATATAAAGTAGGTATGAGCATAAAGATAATAATGTAATTTTAATTGAATAACATTATTATCCTTATAAGAAAATAATATTTATATTATTAATTAAAACATATATGTAATACTAGTTTTAATTATATAGATTATTAATTAAAACATATATATAATATTAGATGAGATTCTTTAATTGTTTAGTTAAAATATTATAATT
Organism: Clostridium sartagoforme; assembly: GCF_039521405.1. Lineage (NCBI taxonomy): Bacteria > Bacillati > Bacillota > Clostridia > Eubacteriales > Clostridiaceae > Clostridium > Clostridium sartagoforme. The sequence goes on along the minus strand of NZ_BAAACH010000012.1, from coordinate 97,716 downwards.
TACTTCGGATAAAAACGCATAATATGAGAGAAAATAATAGAGATTCTCTAAGGAAGGGGGATATAAAATGAAAGAAAAAATAAAGGAATATTGTTTAATTATTGTTGGAGTATTTTTAGTAGCACTATCATTAGAATATTTTTTCATACCTAATAATATAGCGGCAGGGGGATTAACTGGTTTAGCTATAGTAATAAATCACTATATACCTTCAATATCAACAGGTCCCTTAGTGTTCATAATGGATTTAGTTTTATTTATAGTTGGATTTATTTTTCTTGGGAAAAGTTTTGGGGTAAAAACAATAGTTTCTAGTTTTAGTTTAGCTGGAATGATGACTATAATAGAAAAATTTTTTAATCCTCAAGCACTAACAGAAGATTTAATGCTAGCATCTATTTTTGGAACCTTTATAACAGCTATAGGCATGGCAATTGTATTTAATGCAAATGCATCAACAGGTGGTACAGATACTATTGCCAAAATATTAAATAAATTCTTTCATATAGATATAGGTAAGTCTTTATTAGCAGTAGATTTTATAATAACCTTATTAGGAGCTATTACTTTTGGAATAAATATAGGATTATATGGATTAATCTCAGTCATAATAAATGGTATAGCAATTGATAAAGTTATAGAAGGATTCCATGTATGTAAGGAAGTAACTATAATAAGTAGTAAAAATGATGAAATAGGTAAATTCATAATGAATGATTTAGAAAGAGGATGTACTTATTTAAAGGGTGTTGGAGGATTCACAGGAAAAGATACCTATGTGTTGTATGCAGTACTAGGAAGAAGTGAATTTATAAAACTAAAACAACATATAAGCAAGATAGATCCTAGAGCTTTTATTACTGTTGGAGAAGTTCATGAAGTTATGGGAGAAGGATTTAGAAATATACAATAATAGTACTAACAAGGGGGACATTTTAATTAGGAGGGAAACAAACCATATGAAGAATAAATTAAAAGAATATCTTTTATCAACAGTAGGTGTAACAATAGTAGCTTTAGGATTAGAATACTTTTTCTTTCCAAATGGAATAGCAGCAGGTGGTGTATCTGGATTAGCGTTAGCAATAACAAAAATGGTAAATATAAATCCAAGTATTTTAGTTTTTATATTTAATGTTATTTTATTTATATTAGCATTTTTCTTAATAGGAGGATCATTTGGAGCAAAAAGTATTTATGCAAGTGTAATGATGTCAATTATTATGTGGATTTGCGAAACCTTTTTACAGCCTAAAGCTATAACTGAGAATTTAATTCTATCATGTATATTTGGATCAGCAGTATTGGCAATAGGAACAACGATAGTATTTCATCAAGATGCATCTACTGGTGGAACAAGCATATTAGCAAAGATTATAAATAAGTACTTTAATTTACCGATAGGTCAAGGTTTATTAATTGCAGATTGTACAGTAACATTACTAGCAATATATTCATTTGGAGTTGAAAAGGGATTATTTGGTCTTTTAAGTGCAATATTAATAGGAAATTTAGTTGATAGATTTAGTGCTGGTATAAATCCTGTAAAACAAGTATTTATAATAACTAATAAAGAAAAATTAGTAGTAGATTTTATAAATAATGAAATAGATAGGGGATGTACAATTTTAACTGGAAAAGGTGGATATACCAAAGAAAATACAACAGTTATATATACAGTATTAAATTCAAGTCAATTTATAACTTTAAAACAATTTATAAAGCATAATAATCCAGAAGCTTTTTTAACTGTAAGTGAATCAACAGAAGCGTTAGGTAAAGGATTTACAGATTATTAAGAAATAATGAAAATTTAAAAGAATTTTGAAAAAATATAGATTTTATTAGTGATAAAGGAATAAAAAAAGTTTTTCCTTGCTCTTTGTTATGCTATAATAACGCTATAGGTTTAACAACTTTTAAAATAATACGCTTATGCGAGGTGTTGTGAAATGATAGAATTTAAAAATGTATCTAAGCTATATGATAATAATGTAAAGGCTTTATCAGATGTGAATATAAATATAGAATCAGGTGAGTTTGTATTTTTAGTTGGACCTTCAGGATCAGGAAAGTCAACTTTTATTAAAATGTTAATTAAGGAAATAGAACCAACAGTTGGAGATATAGCAGTTGCAGGCAAAAAGCTTTCAACCATATCAAGAAGACAAATACCTTATTACAGAAGAAAAATAGGAATGGTTTTCCAAGACTTTAGACTTATTCCGACATTGAATGTATATGAAAATGTCGCTTTTGCTATGAGGGTTGTAGAGGCATCTCCTAAGGAAATAAGGAAGAGAGTACCTATGGTATTATCATTAGTGGGGCTTTCTCATAAATATAAGATGTTCCCAACTGAGCTATCTGGTGGTGAGCAACAAAGGGTTGCATTAGCAAGAGCTATAGTTAATAATCCTTCAGTTTTAATATGTGATGAGCCAACAGGAAATCTAGATCCAGAAACAGCTAAAGAAATTATGGATTTATTAGAGGATATTAATAGAGCAGGAACAACTATACTAATGGCTACTCATGCTAAAGAGATAGTTGATAGCATGAAAAAAAGAGTTATTGCCATAGAGAAGGGAAATATAGCAAGAGATACAAAGAGGGGGATGTACGAAAATGAAAATTAATACACTGAAATACTTTTTTGTAGACGCAATGAAAAGTCTTAGAAGAAATAGAACACTAAGTATAGCAGCAATGATCACTGTACTAATAACATTTTTTATATTTGGTACATTTACCTTATTAGGATTAAATTTTAATAAAGCAATAGAAGATGTTGCATCCAAGGTAGAGATTAAAGTCTTTTTAAAAGATGATATAAAGTTATTAGATCAAAGAGAGATAGAGTTAAAGCTAAATGAGCAAAAGGGAGCAAAGGAAGTAATATATGAATCAAGGGAAGAAGCATTTTTAAACTTTAAAGAAAGCTTAAAAGATAACCCTGGTTTATTACAAGGGTATGATTTACAAAATAATCCTCTTCCAAGTTCTTTTATAGTAAAATTAGAAAATCCAGAAGATGCAAATGAAATTACAAAAGCCGTAGAGGATATGACTGGTGTAGAAAATATATCTAATCAACAAGAAATGATAAATGCAATAAGTTCATTTGTTAGTGGAGTTAGAATAGCTGGATTAATATTATTTGTAGTATTTATAGGAGTTTCTATATTCTTAATAACTAACACAACTAAGATAACAGTATATTCAAGAAGAAAAGAAGTTGGAATAATGAAATTTGTAGGTGCTACTGATTGGTTTATAAGGTGGCCATTTATAATAGAAGGTATGATAATAGGTATGGTAGGTTCTTTATTGTCAAGCGTATTATTATTTACACTTTATAAATGGGCTTATGGATACATAGTTTCAAATATGTTCTTAGTGACACTAGTTACACCAAGCTTTGTGCTTGGAACATTAACATGGCTATTTTTACTAGGTGGAATATTAGTTGGTGCAGCAGGAAGTATAGTAGCATTAAGAAAATTCTTAGATGTATAAAATATAGAACAAAAAGAAAAAATAATTAATATAAATTAAGTGGGGTTTATCTCCACTTAAAACATATTTAAAGCAATCTTAGAGTATAGATAATATGTGTATAGCCCACTGAGAGAGTTTTATGAAAGGAAGTATTAATATATGGAGGGAAATAACAGTAAAAATATAAAAAAAAATAATAAATATAAAAAATCCTTAATAATAATTGGAATAGTTATAGTATTTATATTTTCTAATATAATGTTTTTCTACATTGGGAATGTATTTGCATTTAATGGCTTATCATTAAAAAGTGTAAGTAAAGATGTAGCGAAGGATTTAGGCGATATAAAGGATGTTAAAAAATATGATTTATTATTCCAAGTAAGGGATGCACTGTTAGCTAAATATGATGGAGAAATAGATGATGACACCTTATTAGAAGCAGCTATAAAAGGCATGACTCAATCATTAAATGATCCATATACAATATTTATGAATTCCAATGAATATAAATCATTTGTAGAGCAAAGTGAGGGACACTTTGTTGGAATAGGAGCTCAGTTAGGAATAAAGGATGACAAGGTTACTGTTGTAGCACCAATAGAAGGTTCACCAGCTGAAGAAGCTGGCCTAAAAAGTGGCGATGTTATATTAAAAGTAGATGGAAAAGACATAACAGAGCCAAATGTAGAAAAAACAATATCTATGATAAAGGGAGAACAAGGTAAGCCAGTAACATTAACAGTTGCAAGAGCAAGTTCTCAGTCTCTTGATATAACAATAATTAGAGATGTAATTAAGATGATTTCAGTAAAGGGAGAAGTCTTAGACGGAGATATAGGATATATACAAATATCTTCTTTCGATGAAGATGTGGCTAGGAATTTTAAGGAAAAGATAATTGAACTAAAAAATCAAGGTATGAAGGGTATGATCTTAGACTTGAGAGGAAACCCAGGAGGTTTTTTAGGAGAAGCAGTTAACGTTGCTTCACAATTCATACCAAAGGGAAAAGTAGTAACATATACTATAGATAAGTATGACAACAAGCAAGAATCAAACTCTGTTGGCGGAGAAGCTGAGGGAATGCCTTTAGTTATATTAATAGACGGAGGAAGTGCATCTGCTTCAGAGGTAGTTACTGGAGCCTTAAGAGATTATGGCGCAGGCACTACAATAGGTACAACAAGTTTTGGGAAAGGTGTTGTTCAACAATTAATAGAATTTAAAGATGGAAATGGTGGATTAAAGGTAACAACTTCAAAATACTATACTCCAAATGGAGAAAATATACACAAGGTTGGAATTAAGCCGGATATAGAAGTTACTATTCCAGAAGAAATATTATCAAAAGAATATGATAGGAGTATAGATCCACAGTTTAATAAGGCTTTAGAAGCAATAAAAGATAAATTAAAATAGGAGGCTCAGAAATGGAGTTAATACTATATACACTAAGAACGGTAGCATATGCCATAGTTGAGCCAATGCACATATTTATGCTGATAGTTTTAGGAGTAATGTTTTATTTAAAAAATAAAAAAGTGACAATAATGCAAAAAATGACTATTGGGGAGAGTATTAACTCTCCTCTAGAACTTACTTTGTCACAACTTTCATTAGGAATAATAGCTGGAGCTATTATAAGTTTAGTACTAAGTAGCTTAGGAATTATATTTAATGAGAACTCTGGAATAGAAATAATGTTTATAATATCTATTTTTTTACTTTTTGTAAAGAAGAGATTTATATGCTTTGCTTACTCAGGAGCGGTATTAGGAGCTATAAGCATAATATCAGAATTCTTAGCTAATGCCACTAAAACACAATCGTATATAAATGTTAACATATTAGCACTTATGACATTTGTTGGGATTATGCATGTTGTAGAAGGTTTTCTAGTTATGTTTGATGGTAGTAGAGGAGCAATACCTGTATTTTCAAATAAGGAAAATAAGATAGTAGGTGGATTTGCTTATAATAGATATTGGGCACTGCCTGTAGCTATATTCATAGCTTTATCTGGAGATATATCTAGTGTTGCAACATCTGCAATTGAAACACCTAATTGGTGGCCTTTAATAAATAAATCAGAAACTTTATTGATATTAAGCACAGCAATAATAACTGCAATGCCTCTATATGGAGTGGTAGGATATAACTCAGTATCATTTACCAATGATAAAATTAAAAAACCATTATATTCAGGTATTGGAATACTTATTTATGGAGTGATACTAACTTTAGTAGCACAAGTAGCTCAATTTGGAATAATTGGACAAATTGTTACTATAATATTTGCACCATTGGGGCATGAAATAATGATTAAAGTTCAAAATAAGTTAGAGGAATCTGGAGATTATAAATATGTCACTGATGATAGTGGAGTATCTGTATTAGAAGTAGCTCCTATGTCGCCTGCACATGAAGCAGGTATAAGAAGAGGAGATAAAATAATACAAGTAAATGATATAAAAGCTATTTCAGAAGTTGAAATTTTTAAGATTGTTAAAGATAACATTCATGAAATTTCTCTTAAAATAAGGAAAATTTCCGGGGAAATAGTCGATTTAAAAGTAATTCCAAAGAATAAAAGGCTTGGATTGCTACTCGTGCCTAAAATGGTGAATGTAGAAAATGCTTTAAGTGTAGATAATGATAATTTTAAAAAGGTATTAGAAGAAATGAAAAGAAAGCGCTAAGCTTTCTTTTTATTTTAATAATTAATAGTTAATTGTTATACGTTGTATAAGATGAACATAAAGGATAAAATATAAATATGTAAAATAATATATGGGGGTGATAATATGCCTGAATTAAAAATTGTATCAAAATTTAAACCAACTGGAGATCAACCTCAAGCTATTGATAGCTTAGTTAATTCAATAAAAAGAGGAGATAAAGAGCAAACTTTATTAGGTGTAACAGGATCAGGTAAAACATATACCATGGCTAATATAATAGAGAGGTTACAAAAACCAACGATTATTTTAGCTCATAATAAAACTTTAGCAGCACAATTATGTTCAGAATTTAAGGAGTTTTTTCCAGATAATATAGTAGAATATTTTGTTTCATATTATGATTACTATCAACCAGAAGCATATGTACCACAAACAGATACATTTATAGAGAAAGATGCTTCAATAAATGATGAAATTGATAAGCTTAGACACTCGGCTACTTCAGCTTTATTAGAAAGAAGAGATGTAATAATAGTTGCATCAATATCTTGTATATATGGACTTGGTAATCCGGATGAATACAAAAAACTTACAATATCTTTAAGACCAGGAATGATAAAAGATAGGGATGAAATAATAAAAAAACTTATTGAAATACAATACGAAAGAAATGACATAGATTTTGCAAGAGGAAGCTTTAGAGTAAGAGGAGATTCATTAGACATTATTCCTTCTTATTCTTCTAGTAAAGGAATAAGAATTGAATTCTTTGGAGATGAAATAGAAAGAATTAGAGAATTCGATGTTTTAACAGGAAATATAATAGGAGAAAGAAATCATGTATCCATTTCACCGGCATCTCACTTTGCGACATCTAGGGATGTTTTGGAAAAGGCTATAAGAACTATAGAAGATGAATTAGAAGATAGAATTAAAGAATTAAATAGTCAAGAGAAATTGTTAGAAGCACAAAGACTAAGACAAAGAACTAATTATGATATAGAAATGATTAGAGAAATGGGTTATTGTAGTGGAATAGAAAATTATTCAAGAGTATTAGATGGTAGAGCACCAGGAACGCCTCCTAAAACTTTATTAGATTATTTTCCAGAAGATTTTTTAATGTTTATAGATGAAAGTCATGTTACCTTACCACAAGCTAGAGCTATGTATGCAGGAGATAGATCAAGAAAAAATACATTAGTAGAGTATGGATTTAGGCTACCATGTGCATATGATAATAGACCATTAAAGTTTGAAGAATTTGAAAAAAAAATAAATCAAGTAGTATTTGTAAGTGCAACCCCTGCTCAATATGAGATAGATCATTCAACAAATATTGCAGAACAAGTAATAAGACCTACTGGACTTTTAGATCCGATAATAGAAATAAGGCCAGTTAAAGGACAAATAGATGACTTATATGCAGAAATAAAGAAAACTACAGAAAAAGGTTTTAGAACTCTTATTACCACATTAACAAAAAGAATGGCAGAAGATTTAACAAAATACTTAACAGATTTAGGAATAAAAACTACTTATATGCATTCAGATATAAAGACAATAGAAAGAATGGAAATTATAAGAGATTTAAGACTTGGAGAATATGATGTTTTAGTAGGAATTAACTTATTAAGAGAAGGGCTAGATATTCCAGAAGTTGCATTAGTAGCTATCTTAGATGCTGATAAAGAAGGGTTCTTACGTTCTGAAACATCATTAATTCAAACAGTAGGAAGAGCTGCAAGAAACTCCGAAAGTAGAGTAATAATGTATGCAGATAATATTACTAAATCAATGGATAAAGCAATAAAGGAAACCGAAAGAAGAAGAGAAATTCAAATTAAATATAATGAAGAACATGGAATTACGCCTCAAACAATAATAAAAGAAGTAAGAGATGTGATAGAGGCAACTAAGGTTGCTGAAGAGGCAGAAAAATATGAAGTGGAAAATGAAAATACAAAAGATCTTTCAGTTAAGGATAAGAAAAAGTTAATTAAGAAGTACACAGATGAGATGATGGATGCAGCTAAGAATTTACAATTCGAAAGAGCAGCAGAGCTACGTGATATAATAAATAAGCTAAAAGGCTAAAAATTTAATAATTAACTATTAAGTGTTAATTGCTAATTACTGTCGGGGTGATGGAATGCTTGAATTATTAGAAAGTTGTAATTTATGCCCAAGAAATTGTGGTGTAAATAGGTTGAATGGGAATAGAGGGTTTTGTGGAGCTTCTGATAAAATAAGGGTAGCAAGAGCTGCCCTTCATTATTGGGAAGAACCATGTATATCAGGTGAAGACGGATCAGGAACAGTATTCTTCTCTCATTGTACATTGAAATGTGTTTTTTGCCAAAATTATGATATAAGTCAATGTGAATATGGAAAGGAAATAACTACAGAAAGATTAGCAGAAATATTTATAGAACTTCAAGAGAAGGGCGCATTAAATATAAATTTAGTTACTCCAACTCATTATGTGGTGCAAATTATTGAAGCTATAAAACAGTCAAGAAAACATGGTTTGAATTTACCTATAATTTATAATAGCAGTGGGTATGAAAAGGTAGAAACTATAAAATTATTAAAAGGATATATAGATGTATATCTTCCGGATTTAAAATACTTCAATAATAAATATTCCACTAAATATTCAAAAGCTATAAATTATTTTCAATTTGCAAAAGAAGCAATTGATGAAATGGTAGATCAAGTTGGGGAAGTTAAATTTGACGAAAATGGAATAGTTCAAAAGGGTGTAATAATAAGGCATCTTATGTTACCAGGACTTCTATTTGATTCAAAAAAGATAATAGATTACATTTATAATAAATATGGCAATAAAGTTTATATTAGTATTATGAATCAATATACTCCACTAGAGAATGTTAAAGATTATCCTGAGATAAATAAAAGGTTAAATTCAAAACATTATGATGCAATGATAGATTATGCTGTAAGCATAGGATTAGAAAATGGATTCATACAAGAAGAAGGCACTGATAAGGAAAGTTTTATTCCATTGTTTAATTATGAAGGAGTTTAGTTCAGCGGAGAGTTGGAAAATTATATATAAAATTAGGGGGATAGAAATATATGAGAGCTAGTGATTTAAAAAATGATTATAAATATGAGAAGAGTAAAAGAAGAGATTTTTCATTAATAAGATCATTATATGATATGAAAGAAGAGGAAGAATGTTCTTTAGATGATCAAAGTTATAATGATTTAGATATGAGTAGCGTGTACGAGAAAATTGATAGGACATATAGTAGCGTTGGGGAAGCTGCCTTATATTGTATGCTTAGGAATATTCATATTAATAATGATGTATTAAAAAAGAGAAGTAAGTTAATAGATTTATTTAGGGATGATATAGATTTAAGAGCAAAGGTTCATGTTCATTACTTTAATTTAGGATATGATAATAAAAATTCACTTTTAGATATGATAAAGGATTATTTAGTCATAAATAAAAAGAAGTATTATATATATACTTTCTTGGGAACAATATTACCATTGATATTAGGTATTTTAACTATAGTAATGGCTAATCCTAAATTTTTAATTGCTTTATTTGGCGTAGTTTTAATGAATAGCTATATAAATAATAAAGAAGCCAAAGAAATTAAAGATGTTGGGTTAGTATATTTGAGAAGAATTATAGTTGCCGCAAAAAAAGTAAGTAAAATTGATTTAGAGGAGCTTAACGAATATAAAGTAAAGATAGAAAGTATTTTAAATCAAATAAAAGTTATAGATAAAGGTACTAGAGTAATTGGATTTGGAAAGGCATTTGCAGGAATTTTTGAAGGAATATCAGTGATGTTCTTACTAGAAGAGGCTGCTTATTATAGAATAAGTAGTGAAATAGAAGAAAAGAGATCTTTAATATTAGAGCTTTATTGTATACTGGGAGAAATAGAAGCATTAATATCTGTGGCTTGCTATCAAGGCAGTTTAGATGGAAACTTCTCTAAGCCGGAATTTATAAAAGAAGTTCAATTAGAAATAGAAGAAGGAATTCATCCATTAGTTGAAGACGCAGTTTCAAATTCTATTAATATCAATACAAAAGGTATAGTTTTAACAGGGACAAATATGTCTGGAAAATCTACATTTTTAAGAATGCTTGGTATAAATATAGTATTTGCACAATGCTTTAATTTTGTTTTAGCCAAAAAGTATAAAAGCTGTATTTTTAATATAGTATCTTCAATTAGTCCTAGTGATGATGTAAATGAAGGAAAAAGTTATTATTTAGCAGAGGCAGAATCTATATTAAGAATAATAAATGCAACTGAAAAAGAAATTCCAGTATTTTGTCCAATAGATGAAATCTTTAGAGGAACAAATCCTACTGAAAGAATAGCAGCTTCTGCAGAAATTTTAAAATATATAAATACTAAAAAGACAATATCAATAGTTGCAACTCATGATAGGGAATTAGCTGATATTTTAAAAGAAAATTATGAATTCTTTTATTTTAGCGAAAGTGTTGATAACAAAGAAGGGCTTAGCTTTGATTATAAAATTAAATCTGGAGTTTCAAAAACAAAAAATGCCATAAGATTATTAGAATATATAGGCTATCCAAAGAGTATCGTGAAGAATGCTTATAAGAGATCTGAGGATTTAGAGAAATTTATTTAATTATGAGTAATATGATTACATAATAGAAGATAAGAAATTTAATATTTTATAAGAGCTGTTATAACACTATTTTATAACAGCTCTTAATTTAATACGAAAAAATATGAAATTTAAAAGATTAAGAAAATAATTATTAAATAATAAGTTATTATGTAATTGACAATAATTATAATAAAATTTAGAATATAATAAAGAACATTTGTTCGAGATTAAATTTTAGAGTAAATGAAAAACTAATGTTATAAAATAAGAAGGGGCATTTGATATGAAAGATAAAATTATTATAAGAGGTGCGAAAGTACATAATTTAAAAAATGTATCACTAGAGATTCCTAGAGAAAAATTAGTAGTATTTACAGGGCTGTCAGGATCAGGAAAGTCATCTTTAGCATTTGACACTTTATATGCAGAAGGGCAAAGAAGATATGTAGAATCTCTTTCATCTTATGCAAGACAATTTTTAGGACAAATGGATAAGCCTGATGTTGAATATATAGAAGGATTATCTCCAGCTATATCTATAGCTCAAAAAACTACTAGTAAAAATCCAAGATCTACTGTTGGGACTATAACGGAAATATATGATTATTTAAGGCTTCTATATGCAAGGGTCGGAAAGCCATATTGTCCTAAATGTAAAATTCCAATAGAACAACAAACTGTAGACCAAATTGTAGATAGTGTAATGGCTTTTGAAGATAAAACTAAAATTCAAATTTTAGCACCTGTAATTAGAGGGAAAAAGGGATTACATGAAAAAGTTTTAGAGAAATTGAAGAAAAGTGGATATGTGAGAGCAAGAATTGATGGTTCAATTTATGAGTTAACTGAAGAAGAAATAACTTTAGATAAAAATAAAAAGCATACTATTGAAGCTGTTATTGATAGAATAATAATTAAAGAAGGCGTAGAAGGAAGATTAACAGATTCAATTGAAGCAGCGTTAAAGCTTGCGGAAGGCATAGTAACTATAAATATAATAGATGGAGAAGATATATTATTTAGCGAAAAGTTTTCATGCCCACAATGTGGTATGAGCATAGATGAAATAGAACCAAGGTTATTTTCTTTTAATGCACCGTATGGAAAGTGTGATTATTGTGATGGACTTGGTACATTAATGGAATTAGATGAAGATTTAATAATACCAAATAAAGATTTAAGTATAATGGAAGGTGCAATTGCAACCTGGGGAGAAGGAAGACTTAAGGAAGAATCATGGACTTATGCAATCTTACAAGCTATAAGTCATGAATATGATTTAGACTTAAGCAGACCGGTGAAAGAGTTAAGCAGAGAAGCTTTAGATTTAATTCTTTATGGAACTAATGGTAAGAAATTAAAGGTTACATACACTAAAGATGGAGTTAAATCTCAATATAACTATTCTTATGATGGTGAGATAAATTCATTAAAAAGAAGATATATGGAAACTAATTCAAATGATATAAAAACATCTATAGAACAATATATGGGTAACAATGCTTGTCCAAAATGTAAGGGAGCAAGATTAAATAAGGAAGCTTTATCTGTATTAGTAGGAGATAGAAATATTTATGAATTTACAACTTATTCAATTAAAGAGGAACTTGATTATATTAATTCTGTAGAGTTTTCCGAAAAAGATAAAAAAATTAGTGAACAAATAGTGAGAGAAATTAAAAATAGACTTACATTCTTAGTAGATGTGGGATTAGATTATTTAAATCTAGCTAGAAGTGCAGGAACTTTATCAGGAGGAGAAGCACAAAGAATAAGACTTGCAACACAAATAGGTTCAGCGCTTATGGGGGTTTTATATATTTTAGATGAACCAAGTATAGGACTTCATCAAAGAGATAATGATAAACTTATAGCTACTTTAAAAAATTTAAGAGATGTTGGGAATACAGTAATAGTAGTTGAGCATGATGAAGATACAATGAAAGAAGCAGATTATATAGTAGATATAGGCCCTAGAGCTGGAGAGCATGGCGGAGAAATAATAGCAGCAGGAACTATTGAAGAGATAAAAAAATGCAAGAACTCCATAACAGGACAATACTTGACAGGAGAAAAGAAAATTGAGATTCCAACTGAAAGACGAAAAGGAAATGGTAACTTTATAACTGTTAAAGGAGCAAAAGAAAACAACTTAAAGAATGTTAATATAAAAGTACCACTAGGTACAATAACTGCAGTAACAGGCGTATCAGGTTCAGGTAAAAGTACTTTAATAAATGAAATATTATATAAGGGACTTAATAGATTGGTAAATAGAAGTAAGAATCCTGTGGGAGATCATAAGGAAATAACAGGCTACGAGAATATTGATAAAATAATAGATATAGATCAAAGTCCTATAGGAAGAACACCAAGATCAAATCCAGCGACATATACAGGAGTTTTTGATATAATAAGAGAATTATTTTCTACAACTCCAGAAGCTAAAATGAGGGGTTATAAGCCAGGAAGATTTAGCTTTAATGTAAAAGGTGGAAGATGTGAAGCTTGCTCAGGAGATGGAATAGTAAAAATTGAAATGCAGTTTTTATCTGATGTTTATGTTCCGTGTGATATATGTAAAGGTAAAAGATATAATAGGGAAACCTTAGAAGTAAAATATAAAGGAAAATCAATAGATGATGTATTAAATATGACTGTAGAAGAAGCTATGAAATTCTTTGAAAATATTCCAAGAATAAAAAATAAAATGGAAACATTAAATGATGTAGGACTTGGATATATAAGGCTTGGTCAACCATCAACTCAATTATCAGGAGGAGAAGCACAAAGAATAAAATTAGCTTTTGAACTTTCAAAAAGAAGTACTGGGAAAACTCTTTATATATTAGATGAGCCAACAACGGGACTTCACGTAGATGATGTAAGCAGGCTAGTTGAAATACTTCAAAGGCTTGTTGAATCAGGAAATACAGTAGTGGTTATAGAACATAATTTAGATATGATTAAGTGTGCAGATTATATAATAGACTTAGGTCCAGAGGGTGGAGACAAAGGTGGAACAATAATTGCAACAGGTACTCCAGAGCAAATAAGTGAGATAAATGACTCATATACAGGTAAATATCTTAAAAAGATGTTAAGATAAGTTAAGTATACTTGTTATTTTTAACTAGAAGTTTTAATATATAATGGTAATAGAATACTAATTTTGAGGTGAAAAGATGGGTTTTTCAAAGCTAATGACATTAGTTTTTGGTATAGCATTTATTATAATATTATATTTTATAATTTATTATGCACTAAAAATAATGTACAAGGATGTAAAAGGTGGGGGAAGAAAGAGACAATCTTCTACTAAAAAGAATTATGGCATAGAAGTACTGAGTACAGGTGAAAACTCAAATTTAGAAGAGGGGTCTATTTTATTGTTAAGAGGGTCCATAACAATAGGAAGAAGAGAAGGAAATACAATAAAATTAGATGATCAATATGCTTCAGGAAATCATGCTAAGATTATAGTTAAAAATAATGAAATAGTTATAGAAGATTTAAATAGTACCAATGGTATTTTCATTAATGATGAAAGAATAAATGAATTTGCTAAAATCAGAGCTAACGATAAAATAAGAATAGGAAGTGCTATATTTAAGGTGATAAGAGCAGAGAAGAATTAGAGGTGAGATTATGAATAGTGCATTAAAATTAGAGAAAAGAGTCTTAAAATTAATTTATCTTCTGTGTTTACTCCTATTTACAAGCTTAGCTTTACTGAAAAAGCCATTTGATACTAAGGCATTAATTATGGGAGTTATACTATGCATTATAGTAGGATTTTCTCATTATTTAATAAGACGATTTTATCCAGATGGTGATAAGTTTATGCTTATATTTTCAAGTATATTAGCAGTAGTTGGAATAGCTGTTCTTTATAGAATAGACCCTGATTTTGCTATTAAGCAATTGATTTGGTCAATACTTGGAATAGTATCATATATTGCTATAGTAGTAGCTATGCCAGATTTGAAGAGTTTTGCTAAATATAAAAAAATATATATGATAGCTACTTTATTATTTATGCCAATGGCATTGATATATGGACTTGTGTTCAAGGTAGAAACGTATGGAGCTATGAACTGGGTATTTATAGGGCCATTTGGGTTTCAACCATCTGAATTTGGTAAGATAGCGTTAGTTTTGTATTTAGCAGCATCACTTATGACATATGAAAATAAAAATGTTATTAAGGACGATTTTAAACAATTAATTGAACCGGCAATAATAGTTATGTTCTCTTTAATTTGCATGGTGCTACAAACAGATTTAGGTTCAACATTAATATTTTTTGGTATTTCAGTTACTATGCTATACATAGCAACATCTAAGAAGAAATATGTTTTTACATGTTTAGGATTATCAGCAGTAGGTGCTGTTGGAGCTTATGGAGTTTTCGGGCACGTTCAGAGAAGAGTCATGATATGGCTTGATCCATGGAAATATGCTAGTGATGAAGGATATCAGATAGTTCAAGGATTATATGCAATAGCTTCAGGTGGTTTATTTGGAGTGGGGCTTGGAAATGGTTATCCAGATTTAATATTTGCAAGAGAAAGTGATTTCATATTTGCTGTTATTTGTGAAGAATTTGGAATGATATTTGCAGTTGGAGTGATGATAATATACTTTCTACTATTTTACAGGGGAATAAGAATAGCATTTTTAACTAATGATAGATTTAGTCAATTAGCAGCTGTAGGGTTTAGTACAATGATAGCTTGTCAGACTTTAGTTATAGTGGGAGGAATATTTACAGTTATACCTCTTACAGGAATAACATTACCTCTTATAAGTTATGGAGGTAGTTCTATGTTAACAATGTTTTTTGCTTTGGGCATTTTACAAAAAATATCAGAGGAATATTAAATTATAAAACAATGTAAAGTTATATTTAAGTATAGTATAATATTAGAAGAGAGTAATGATAAGTTTCATTACTCTTTCTTTTAGGGTAAAGGGATGAGTTTATTAAATTTTCGGGGGAGGGGTTATTTTGTCTAATAATATAGATAAAAAAAATCAGGACAAGATTAGAAAGAAGAATAAATCTAAACAACTTAGAGCTCCAAAAAGTAATAGGAAAAAAAGAATTACAATTGCTCAAAAAATAATACTTTTTCTTGTAACTATTATTTTATTAACCAGCTTTTCTTTGGCAACGTATTCATCAGTTATAATTTATAAAAATGAAAACAATAGAGTAAATGATGCTTTAAAGCAAACCAATAGTTTTGGGGAAAATATAATTAACAAAAGTATTGTTCAACTAGAGGATTTAATATATTCAATTGAAAATGGAGTAAGATATAAGGATAGAGCAAATAGCTTTGTAGATTCTTTTATGAAGAGTAATCCATATGTTATTTCTATAGCAGTTAAGGAAGATAATGGAGGATTTATAGCTTACTCGGGTGGATTAAGTAAAGCATATATAGATGCATTAACATTTGTTGAAGGCGGAGTAAGAGGAGTATCTTGGTCAAATATAGTAGTATCAGGTGATAAGGGATTTATAGTAATAAAAGCAAAGTTTGATAATAGAGAGTATTATGTTCAAACTTCAATATCTATATTTCAAGACCAAGTTAATACTATAAATATAGAAGGAATAGAAGTTAATTTAACAGATAGCTTTGGAACTATAATAGCGAGTACTAATAAGGAGCAAATCAATACAAAAATAAATGCTGAATTAAATGGATTAATAGAGCAAAATAAAGAAAGCAATGAGATAAAAATAGGTAAGGATAGTAAAATAGTATTTTATCATAAATTTAGCAATAACTTTAAAGTTACAAGTATTTACGATAAAGGAATGTTAAATAAAAGTATATTAGAAAGTATAGCAATTACTATAATAATTACAGCAATAGTTGCATTAGTAATAACTTTAATTGCATCAGTAATTATTAAGAAGTATTTAAATGCCATCATTGATATAAATAATATGAGTAAAGCAATGGGAAAAAAAGATTTCACTAAAAGATCAAGCATAAAATTAGATGATGAAATAGGAGATGCTATAAGGGAACTAAATAATTCTTTTGATATACTTAAAGGTGTAATGAAAGAAAATCTTTCATTATCACAAATATTATCAGAAAATAGTACAAACATAGATGATTCATCTAATAGTATGTATGAGATATCAAAACAAGTATCAGCTTCAATCCAAAATATTTCAATAGTTGCACAACAACAAGCAGGTAGCATGGTTGATATATCTAATAATATTAATACATTAGGAGATTCTATAAATGATGTGTCAAAGACTATTGATGTTTTAAACAATCTATATTCAGTATTAAGTAAAAATGTAGAAAATAACAATCAAGGAATGCAAAAACTCTTAATAGATAATTCAGCTCTACAAAGTTCGATAGAAGATTTATCTATAGATATAATAGATATTTCAAGAAGTACAAAAAAAATAGATGACTTTATAAAAATAATAGATGATATAGCAAATAGTATAAACTTAATATCAATAAATGCTTCAATTGAGGCTGCCCACGCAGGTGAAGTAGGTAAGGGGTTTGCTGTAGTAGCAAAAGAAATTAATAAACTTGCAGAAAATTCTAAAGAGGCTACAGACATAATAAAAGTTACGACTTTAGATATCAATAAAAAGATAAGCAAGGCAGTAGATGTATTAGGAGAGACAAAAGTTGTTTCTATAAATGAAAGCACTAGTGTTAAGGAAACAGTATCATCTTTGAAAAATATAAGTGATGAGATTAGAGTCATGAAGAGTGCGATAAAATCAATTATCGATTCTAATAATGTTGTTACTTCTAAAAAAGAGGAAATTTTAAAAATAGTAGAAACTAGTGCAGCTTCAATGGAAGAAGTAGCAGCAGCGACAGAAGAAA
This sequence comes from Clostridium sartagoforme, assembly GCF_039521405.1. Lineage (NCBI taxonomy): Bacteria > Bacillati > Bacillota > Clostridia > Eubacteriales > Clostridiaceae > Clostridium > Clostridium sartagoforme. The sequence continues at coordinate 80,000 of NZ_BAAACH010000012.1, read as the reverse complement.
TAACAGCATCAACAGAAGAACAGTTTAGTTCAATGGAGGAAATACGAAGTCTAGCTAGTGATCTTAAGGTATTAGCTATGGAAATGAAAGAAAGTATTGCAGAATTTAAGGTATAATAAAAAAATTTGATGTATAATATAAAGGAGCTGTTTAAAACAGTTCCTTTAATTTTATAGTTTAAATATATAACTTTATAGTTATAATTGTATTAATATGTTTAAAAACAAGGAGGACTTTATGAGTGATTTAGCAAAAAGCGTAAGAAACATTATGGTGATATTTCTTTTTTGCTTTATAGCATTAATATCATATATAGCCTATTTTCAAGTCTTTAAGGGACCTGATATAGCAAATGATTCAGGAAATAAAAGGCTTTGGGCAAAGAGAAATGAAGTTTTAAGAGGAACAATATATGATAAAGATGGAAATCCAATGACTAAAAGTACTAGAGAAGATAAATTTAATCAAAATAGAGAGTATATCTATGGTGATTTATATGTTCATGCTTTAGGATATATAGATGAAAGATTTGGAATTACAGGCTTAGAAGAAGAATATGATAGTGAGTTATCAAAATATAGTAGTTTCTCTAATAGTATTAGAAGCTTATTAAAAGATTTTGATTTAAAAAAAGCTTTTGAAAATAGAAATGAAGAAAAGGTTGGTAATGGAATAGTAACCACCTTAGATTATAATCTTCAAAAAGTTGCCTATGATGCAATGGGAGATTTAAAGGGAGCTGTAGTTGCAATAAACCCTAAAACAGGAGAAATATTAGCAATGATATCAAAGCCAACATATAATCCTACTGATCTTGAAAAAGTTATAGAAGATGCAAATACTGGAGTAGATTTAGATAGTAAATTATTAAATAGAACAATAGATGGGTTATATCCACCTGGATCTGTATTTAAAACAGTAACTTTAGCTGCTGCTTTAGAAAATGATCCAAGTATAATTAATAGAACTTTTGGTGATACAGGAAAAATAACATTTCCAGATGGCACAGAACTTAACAATTACATGAAACAAGCACATGGAAATATAGATTTACAAATGGCATACAGAGTTTCTAGTAATGTAGTTTTTGGAACTCTTGCAATGGAGATGGGAAACGAGAAGTTAAAAGAAGTAGCAGAAAGGTTTGGGTTTAATTATAGAATAGATGGAATAGGGATTTCAATAATACAAAGTAGGTTTCCAGCATTAAAGGAATATGAAGTAGGTAATATAGCTCAAAGTGGTATAGGTCAGGCAAGTGTTTTATCAAGTCCAATGCAGATGGCTATAGTTGCAGCTACGGTTGCTAATGATGGAGTTCTTATGGAGCCTAAATTGGTAAATAAAATAGTAGATAAGGATGGAAATACAATTAAAGAAATACCAAATAAAACATTAAAAAGTGATGTTATTTCAAAGGATATAGCGGAAACAATAAAAAGTTATATGGGATTCCTAGTATCTAATAATATATATAGATGGCCAGCCTTTGAAGGCACTAATGCTGGAGGAAAAACAGGTACAGCAGATTATATAGAAAATGGTGCTGAAGGAATACCTCATGGATGGTTTATATCAGCAGCACCTTTAGATGATCCTAAGATTGCAGTTGCTGTAATAGTTGAAAAGGGTGAAAATGGAGCAGGTTCAGCAGCAAATATAGCTTCACAAATTATAAGAGCAGCTGTTTTAGAAAATTAGAAATACAGCTTTCTACAAAATTTTATCTTTTAACTTTAAAATTCTCACTATTTAACTTTTGTCTCATATATTAAAATAGGGACTTAATTTCTAGGCTTTATTTTTTATATAAAGTTAAAGAATTTTAGAGACTAAAAGGAGATATTATACTATGTTTAGAGTTAAACAATTAGAAGTTGAAGGCTGCTGCTTAATAACACCAACTGTCTTCATGGAAAGTACATGTGATTTGATTAAAGTTTTTAATGATACTCAATTCAATATATATGGATTAAGCACAGAATTCAAAGAAGAATACTATGCTATAGCAAAGCCCGGAGTAGTAAGAGGGATGCATTTTCAATTGCCTCCAGAAGGGCATGATAAGCTGATAACTTGCATATCAGGAGAAATACAGGATGTAGTGATAGATTTAAGAAAAGAATCTAAAACTTACGGTAGATACACATCAGTTAATTTAAATGAAGATAATAGAAATTTAATATATATACCAAGCGGATGTGCACATGGATATTATATAAAGGGAAGTAAAGATGCGTTAGTTTATTATAAGGTTACAAAGCCATTTGTAAGAGAATTAAGAAGTGGAGTACACTGGGATTCGTTAGATATTCCTTGGGAATTTGACAAGGAAGAAGTTGAAGTTGAAAGGGAAGATAAAGCCTGGCCAAAGTTTGAAGAGTTTGAAACACCGTTTTAATAAATTGCAAAGCAATTTTTTAGTGAAGAGTGAAAAGTGAAGAGTGAAAAGTTTAGGATGTTTTGATATACAAAACTTAAAATATATTGGTGAAAAGCACCTTTTATTCAAAAATCCTGTAAGGATTTTCTTCTTCACTATTCATTTTTCACTATTTTGCTTTACAAAACAATATATTTGTAATTAACTTCCTTTTGTCTCATTATCTATATAGTGATAAAATTTATATTACAAAGAACCTAATTGAAGGAGGACTTTAATGTTTGATTTTGAGTATCACCTAAAGAATTTGCCAGAAAAGCCTGGTGTTTATATAATGAAAAATTCTCTTGGCGAAATTATTTATGTAGGAAAAGCTAAAATACTAAAAAATAGGGTTAGGAGTTATTTTCAAAATTCTAAAAACCACTCTGAAAAAGTAAAAGTAATGGTGAAAAATATTTCAGAGTTTGAGTATATAGTTACGGATTCTGAAATGGAAGCCTTAATTTTAGAGTGTAACTTAATAAAAAAGCATAGTCCAAGATATAACATAGCTTTAAAGGATGATAAGTTTTATCCGTTTATAAAGATAACAACAAATGATGACTATCCAAGAGTGTTTGTAACTAGAAAATATGCCAAGGATGGAGCAAAGTATTTTGGACCATATACAAATGGAACAGCAGTTTATGAAACAATAACATTAATTAATAAAATTTTTCCAATAAGAACTTGTAAATTAATAATAAATGAAGATGGACAGAAAGTAAGACCTTGTTTAAATTACCATATTAAAAAATGTGTAGCTCCTTGTGCAGGATATATAACAAAAGAAAGATATGGTGAAATGATTAATGAGATTATGGATATACTTAATGGTAAAGATAAAACAATAAAAAATTCTTTAAAGAAGAGTATGGAAGAAGCTTCTATGAATCTTGAATTTGAAAAAGCTGCTAGATATAGAGATAAGCTTTTAGCAATTGATGCAATAGTAGAAAAACAAAAGATATTTAAGACTATGGAGGGAGATGAAGATTTTATAAATATATATCAAGATGAAAAGGATAGTTGTATTCAAATATTCTTTTCACGTGATGGAAAAGTGACAGGACGTGAACATTTTATTTTTGAAAATACAGCAGATGACAAGGTTGGTGAAGTCTTAGAAGACTTTATAACGTCTTTTTATGGTGGAACAGCAAAAATTCCGAAAACAATATATCTGCCAGATATAGAGGATTCAGAACTTATAGAGGAATTTTTAACAATAAAAAGAGGAGCTAAGTCATGGGTTAAAGTACCTCAAAAGGGTCAAAAAAAGGATATGCTTGAGATGGTGAAAAATAATGCGAAAATAACATTAGAGCAATTTAAAGATAAATTCCTTAAAGAAAAAGAAATTAATAGGATAACATTAGAAGAATTAAGAGATTTATTAGACTTAGATGAAGCTCCATTTAGAATTGAATCATATGATATTTCAAATATACAAGGAGTAGATTCAGTTGGAACAATGGTTGTTTTTGAAGAAGGAAGATCAAAAAATAGTGATTATAGAAGATTTAAAATTAAATCAGTAAAAGGTGCTAATGACTATGATAGTATGAGAGAAATATTAGAAAGAAGATTTTCTCATGGACTTGATGAAATAAAGAGAATTCAAGAAAGAAATTTAAATTTTTCAAGCGGTAAATTTTCTAATTTCCCAGACTTAATAATGATGGATGGAGGTAAGGGCCAAGTTAACATAGCATTAGAGGTGCTAGATAAATTAAATATAAGTATTCCAGTTTGTGGATTAGTAAAAGATGATAAACACCAAACTAGGGGAATTATATATAATAATAAGGAGCTTATAATAAATAGAAGTTCAAATCTAATGCAGATGATTAGAAGAATACAAGATGAGGTTCATAGATTTGCTATTACATATCATAGAACATTAAGAGATAAACGAACTTTACACTCTATATTAGAAGATATACCTAATATAGGAGAGAAAAGAAGGAGAAATCTTTTAATGAAGTTTGGAAGTGTTGAAAATATTAAAAATGCAACGCTAGATGAATTACTAGAAACACCTAGTATTGATAAAAAAGCAGCTCAAAGTATAAGGGATTACTTTAGCATAAAGGAAAAGTAGTAACAAAATGGTTACAAATTAAGTAATATATATAAATATGCTTCTGATGGGTTGTTTATTCAAGATTTTTAATTTATACTATGTAAAGATATTACTACGTATATATAAGGAGTTAGGTATGAATCAATATAAAGAGTTTAAGAACTTATTCGAAGAATTTTACAAAAGCGAAAATATTATTCTTGATGCAGAAATGAAAGACTATGTTCATTTTAGAGTAGGTGGGCCAGCAGACATCCTTTTGATTCCAGAAGATAAAGATCAAGTGCTAAGAGCAATAAAAATTTGTAAAGAAAAGAACATACCTTTCTACGTAGTTGGAAATGGATCTAACTTATTAGTAAAAGATGGCGGAGTAAGAGGCGTTGTTATTAAGTTAAAGAATGTAAATGGCATAAAGGTTTATGAAGATATAGTAGAAGCAGAATGTGGAGCTATGTTAAAAGATGTATCTAATGCAGCCTTAAAAAATTCCTTAACTGGATTTGAGTTTGCATGCGGTATTCCTGGAACTGTAGGGGGAGCCGTGTTTATGAATGCAGGTGCATATAATGGTGAAATTTCTAATGTAATAGATAGTGCGGAAGTTATTGATAGCGATGGGCAACTAATAAGACTATCAAAAGATGATTTAGAGTTAGGATATAGATCATCGATTGTTATGAAGAAAAATTATATTGTTTTATCATCAAAATTTAAGTTACAAGTTGGGGATGTAAATAAAATTAAGGATACAGTTGATGATTTAACTTGTAAAAGAGAATCAAAACAACCTTTAGAATATCCTTCAGCAGGAAGTACATTTAAAAGACCAGAAGGGTATTTCGCAGGAAAATTAATACAAGATGCAGGTTTAAAAGGATATAGTCTAGGTGGAGCGGCAGTTTCTGAAAAGCATTCAGGATTTGTTATAAATAAAAATAACGCTACAGCTAAAGATATTTTAGATTTAATAGAATATATTCAAAGTGAAGTTAAAAGACAATTTAATGTTGATTTACATCCAGAAGTTAGAATAATAGGTGAAGATTAAATCAATTGATAATTAACAATTTATGAGGAAATTCAGTCATAGCTGAATTTCCTTTTTTTTCTTTTACAACAAATTGATAAGAAATTTATTTAGTTCACAGTGTAATTCACAGTTAACAATTTCTTAATTCAATATATCTGAATTATTTCAACAACTGTGAGCTCCAGAGAGTTTGTTTTGTAAAATAAATAATTGTCGAAATAAATTTTATAAGTTTTATTGACAATTATTAAGTGGTATAATATACTATATTTAGAGTTAAAAAATATTTTATAAAGGAGAAGTTTATGAGAAGGTTTTATATTAAAGAAAGATTATTGGCTATTGGAGCTAAATTTGATGTGCTAGATGAAAATGACAATGTAGTATTTATAGCAGAAGCGGATAAGTTTGATATAGGGAAAAATATTAGTATTTATGATTCTAATAGAAATAAAGTACTATATATGAGACAACAAATAAGATTAGGTGCACATAAGTATATAGCTTATGATTATAACATGAGGGAAATTGCAACAATTAAGAAAGAATTTATGATTCCAGAATATAATATAACTGGGGCTTTAGGAATAATGAGTATGGAATCAAATAGCATGCTTGGAAGACATTATATAATAAAGAAAGATGGTATAGAGATAGGAAAGATAGATAAGGAATTAACTTTTGGCCGTGATAGATACTCCTTAGAAGTTTTAGATGAAAGTTATACAAATTTTTTTATAGGATTACTTGTAATGATAGATATGGTAAGATTTCACAATAATAATTAATTACTAATATAAAGGCTTAATAGCTAATTCTCATTATGCTATAATAATTATATAAATATAATTCTAATAAAAGGAAATAATTAATAATATATTTTATAAGTTTATAAAAAGGAAGGTAGAAATAATGGTTCACGAAATAGATTATGAAATCTTAGGAAAAGAAATGCAATATGTAGAAATTGAATTAGATCCAAGAGAAACTGTAGTTGCTGAAGCTGGAGCAATGATGATGATGGATAACAGTATAACGATGGAGACTATTTTCGGAGATGGAAGTGAAAAATCACAAGGAGGATTTTTAGGTAAACTTGGAGGAGCAGCAAAAAGAGTTATTACAGGTGAAAGTTTATTTATGACAGCTTTTACTAATTCGGGAGTTATGAAACAAAAGGTAGCTTTTGCAGCACCTTATCCAGGAAAAATAATACCTATAGATTTAAGAAACTTAGGTGGAAGATTAATTTGTCAGAAGGATTCTTTTTTATGTTGTGCAAAGGGAATAAGTGTAGGTATAGCATTTACTAAAAAGCTTGGAGCAGGATTTTTTGGTGGAGAAGGTTTTATATTACAGAAGTTAGAAGGTGACGGTTTAGCTTTTATTCATGCAGGAGGAACTATTATAAAAAGAACATTGATGCCAGGGGAAACAATAAAGCTTGATACAGGATGTTTAGTTGCAATGACTCAAAATGTAAATTATGACATACAGTTTGTAGGTGGATTTAAAAATGCTGTATTTGGTGGCGAAGGGTTATTTTTTGCTACATTAACAGGCCCAGGAGATGTTTGGATTCAAAGCTTACCATTTAGTAAACTAGCATCTAGGGTTTACTCAGCAGCCCCACAAAATATGGGAAAGCAAGTTGATCAAGGAAGTGTTCTTGGAACTATAGGAAATTTATTTGAAAGATAAACTTTAAAGTATAGAATCCTTGTTATAAAAAATATATAATTATATCAATAAATAACAAGGGGGCATTAGAAACAACATGGAATGTAAAGTGAGAGAAGAAGTTAAAAAGTTAGAAAAGTATGTAGCAGGAAAACCGATAGATGAGGTTAAGAGGGAATTTGAAATAGATAAGGTTGTTAAACTTGCATCTAATGAAAATCCACTAGGGACTTCAAATAAAGTTAAAAAATTAATATTTGAGTTAGTAAATGAAATGAATATGTACCCAGATTCAGCTTCATATGATTTTAAAAAAGCTTTAAGTGATAAACTTAAAATAAATAGAGATATGATATTTTGTGGTGCTGGATCAGATTCATTAATAAATGTAATATGTGAAGTATTTCTAGATAAGGATGACGAAAGTATTATGCCAGAAATTACTTTCCCAAGGTATGATAGTAATACTGTACTTATGGGGGCAAAACCAATAAGAATTTCATTAAAAAATAACCGACTAGATTTAGAAATGATGATAAATGCAATAACAGATAAAACAAAAATAATATGGTTTTGTAACCCTAATAACCCTACAGGAGATATATTTACGGCAGATGAACTAAATAAAGTATTATGTAAAATACCTAAAAATATAGTTATAGTAATGGATGAAGCTTATTATGAATATGTTACTTCAGAAGATTATCCAAACTCATTAGAATTATTAAAATCATATCCAAATATGATAATACTAAGAACATTCTCAAAGGCTTATGGCCTAGCTGCGTTAAGATTTGGATATGGTATTGCTAGTGAAGAAATAGTAGATTATATGAATAGAGTTATAAATGCTTTTGATGTTAATTTATTTGCTCAAAAAGCAGCTGTTGCTGCATTAGAGGATGAAGATTTTATAAATAAGGTTAAATTGTTTAATAAAAAACAAAGAGAATACCTAGAAAAACAATTTAGTGAAATGGAATTAAATTATATAAAGTCTCAAGCAAATTTCATAATGGTTAATGTTAAAGGTGACGATAAACCAATACATGAATATTTACTAAGACATGGATATATAATAAGACCAGGATATCTATTAGGTATGCCTAGTTGGATAAGAGTAACTATAGGCACACAAGAACAAAATATTGAGTTTTGCAAATTGTTAAATAATGCTATAGAAGAACGAGATAAAAAATAGTTAAAAATAGAGAAGAGTATAAACTTTTCTCTATTTTTACTTTGTATTAAAAAACATAAATAATAGTGGAAGATTTATTAAAGTTATAAAAATAGCTTTAATATGATATAATTTAATTAAATAATCTTCTAAATAAAGGGAGGCATAATTATGAGATTTATAATAGTTACAGGACTATCAGGAGCAGGAAAAACCGAAGCAACAAGAAGCCTTGAAGATATGGGATATTTTTGTGTAGATAACCTTCCACCAAAATTAATACCAAAGTTTGCAGAAGCCTGTGTTCAAAGTCAAGGTAAAATAGATAAAGTTGCATTAGTCATAGATATAAGAGGCGGAATTTTCTTTGATGATTTATTTGAAAGCCTAAACTACTTAAAAAAGCAAGATTTTAAGTATGAAATATTGTTTTTAGATGCGTCAGATGAAATTTTGGTTAAGAGATTTAAAGAATCAAGAAGAAGTCATCCATTAGCTCCTGGAAGTAGAGTTATTACTGGAATTAATGAAGAAAGAAATAGGTTAAGAGAGGTTAAAGATAGAGCGGATATAATAATAGATACATCAAAATATGCAATTAGAGATTTAAGAGAAGAAATGAATAAAAATTATGGAGATATGAAGCAACCAGAAAAACAATTATCTATAACGGTTTTAAGTTTTGGATTTAAATATGGAATTCCAGTTGATTCAGATTTAGTGTTTGATGTTAGATTTATTCCAAATCCATTCTATATACCAGAGCTTAAACCATTTTCAGGAAGTGATGAGCCTGTTAGAAAATATGTACTTGATCAAGAAGAAACTAAAGGCTTTGTAAAAAGGGCGGATGATATGTTAGATTTTCTTATACCTAACTATAAAAGAGAAGGGAAAAGACAACTTATAATATCAGTAGGATGTACTGGAGGAAGACATAGATCAGTAGCAATAGCTAATGAAATATATAAAAAGTTATTATCAAGAAACTATAATGTTTCTGTTGAACATAGAGATATTGTAGAGGATGTACATCAAGGAGCTAAAAAACTATGAGTATTAAAGATTGGCTAAAGCCGGGGGTTAGAATTAAAAGATGGCTTTTCTTTGGAATATTTGGGATTTTATTAATTGCTTTTGGATTTACTGAACTTGCAGTACGAAGGGTATATGATTTTTATTATAAAATATTTTATATCTTCTTAAATATTACAGGAATATTTGTAATTTATATATCTATTGTAGAAAGTATGAAATCAATAATAGCATTGACAAACAAGGGATATATACATTTATCTCTAGATAGTAGGAAAATGGAAAATCTTATATATGAAAAAAGATTATTAGTAAAGGGTCCTAAAATAGTAGTAGTAGGTGGAGGAACAGGGTTATCTACTATGTTAAGGGGATTAAAATATTACACCTCTAATATAACGGCAATTGTTACAGTTGCTGATGATGGAGGAGGATCTGGGGCTTTAAGAGAGGATTTAGGAATGCTTCCACCTGGTGATATAAGAAACTGTATATTAGCTCTTGCAGATACTGAGCCATTGATGGAGGAATTACTTCAATACAGATTTCCAGATGGAAGACTTAAGAACCAAAATTTTGGTAATTTATTTCTAGCTGCTATGGATGGCGTAAGCGATAATTTTGAAGATGCAGTTCAAAAAATGAGTTCAGTTTTAGCAGTAACAGGTAAAGTATTACCAGTTACATTAGAAGATATGAAACTTATTGCTGAACTTGAAAATGGAAATAAGGTAGAAGGTGAGTCCCAAATTCCAGAAGAAGTATTAAAACAAAATTCCAGAATTAAAAAACTTATGATAGAGCCCAAAGAGGCTAAACCTTTAGAAGATGCTATAAAAGCAATAGAAGAAGCTGATGCTATAGTATTAGGTCCGGGAAGTCTTTATACAAGTATAGTTCCCAACTTACTAGTGAAGGACATTGCAGAAAGTATAAGAAAAAGTGATGCAATAAAGATATATATATCTAATATCATGACTCAACCTGGAGAAACCCACGGGTTTAAAGTTTCGGACCATATAAAAATATTAAAAAAATATGGTGGTAGAGGCATTGTAGATTATGTAGTTGCAAATAGAGGAGATATTCCTGAGGATATTAAAGAAAAATATTCATTGGATGGTTCTGAATTAGTAGAATTAGATATAAAAGAAGTAAGGGGATTAGGTGTAGATGTTGTTGAAGCGTCTCTTGCAAAGATCCAAAAGGGATATGTTAAACATGATTCAGAATATTTAGCAGAAGTTTTAGTAGATACTATAATGGAGAAAAAGCTATTATATGATAGAAAGAAAATCATAGAATATATGTATGTATCACAAAGGATAAAAGAAAGAGATAAAAAGAATAAAATTAATAGTAAAAAGAACTAAGATGATTAAAAAATCCTCTTAGTTCTTTTTATAATGTTATAAAAAATGCAATATAATTGAGTTATATGGAAAAATATATAATTATTTGCTAAAATATTCTATATAATTAGAAGTAGTAATTTATAAAAATAAAATAGTATAGAGGATTGTGTGGTATGGATATATTAATGATATTTATTGAAATGATGCTAGTAGTACTTTTGTATAATACCTTATTTAATAAAAGTAATAATAAAAACTTATTTAGATACTCAGCTGTAATAGCTATATGTAGTATATTATTTTATAACTTTAAAAGTATAAATGGAATATTGATTTATTTAATACTATTGTTATTTGAAATTTTTGCAATAGCATTTATAGATAAGAAGGATAATAATCTTGTATTAATAGAAATAGTAATTTGTGTTGTAGTAACCTTTATACTTCAAAATATATCAGTTACAATTGTATATTTAATAACTAGAAAAACAAAAGAATTAGTTTTTTTACATATGGGATTGTTTGTTGTTAGTATAGTCTCAATTATGATTTTTTCAAAAAGTTATATTAAGAAAAAAAGCTTGGATTTTGAGGATGATATAAGGGACAACCTATTAATATCAAATATATTTTTAAATATATTTATGTTTTTCATGATATTAAAGGTTATTTATGATAGCGGTAAATTTTCGAATTTAATAGTTATAGAAATAATTTTACTTATATTTATTAATATATTTTTAAATGTTAGTTTTTATAGAACCTTACATAAAAATATATTAAAGGATAAGAGTATAGAAGTTAAAAACGCTTACAATCCATTATTAGACGATATAATAGAAAATATAAGAGCAAATGAGCATGAATATAAAAATCATATGAATATGCTGTATTCAATAATATTTGTAGCAAAGGATATTCCAGAACTTAAAGAAAGAGCAAGCAAATATCTTGGTGAATTAGATCATAAAAATATATTGAATTCTATATTAGAAATAGAAAGTACAATAGTAAAATCTATTTTATATAGTAAGCTAGTTGAATGTGAGCAGTTTGGAATAAAACTTAATTATTCTATAAATAGCAATATAGAGGACTCTTGTTTAGATGATTCTGAAATAACTATAATATTAAGTAATTTATTAAATAATGCAATTGAAGCTACTAAAAATTCGGATAAGAAAGAAATTAATATAAAAATTTATAAATATGAAAGAATTTTAATAGAGGTTTCAAATAATATTGAACCAGAGAAAATAAGTAATTTTGATGTAGAAGATTTCTTTAAAAAAGGTTTTTCAAGTAAAGGAAAAGGAAGAGGTTATGGTTTATATAATGTTAGAAAAATAGTTAAAAAATATAAAGGTGATATAAGAATAAAAGTAGAAGGAGAAAATTTAGCTATAGTATTGTCTATATAAAACATAAATTAATATTTTTTATAATATATATTTAAATTAAATAAGTTAAGAATATATAGTGAATGTATTATATATATGTTTCAATTAAAACTATATATAATTATGATGTTATAATATTAAAAGTTAATAGTTTTATTTTAGTGTAGAATATTTATTAAAACTTATATAACAAATTAAACGACTATAATTTACATATAAATTTTTGTTATATTTATGATATAATTACATGATAAGAATAGATAATAAGGAGAAATAGGCCATATGTCATTTTCATCAAAGGTAAAAGGAGAAATTTGCAGATATTCTGAATTAACGAAAGAAGATGCATTAGCTGAAATATCAGCAATAATGAAAGTAAGTGGGACAATATCCTTTAGTGGATTAGGGTTAGCATTTAGGATTACCACTGAAAATCCAGCATCTGCAAGGCATATATTTAGTTTGCTTAAAGAGCACTTTAACATACATTCAAAGTTAATGGTTAAAAAAAGTAACTCATTAAAGAAAAATAATATATATATGGTACTTATAGAAGAGTCTATGGGGGTAAGAGATCTTTTAAGAGAAACTGGTATACTTACAGAAATAGAAGGGGTATTAACTTTAGATTATAGAATAGATGAGAATATGGTTAAAACAGAAGAGTTAAAAAGAGCATATATAAGAGGAGCTTTTATAGGTGGTGGTAGCATAAGTAATCCAGAAAAAACTTATCATCTAGAATTTGTTACTCATAGCGAAGATTATGCTAAAGACTTATCAGTTTTAATAAATACTTTTGGACTAAATTCAAAAGTAATACAAAGAAAAAATAGCCATATTATTTATTTAAAAGAAGGTGAACAGATTTCAAATCTTTTAGGAATAATAGGAGCGCATACCTCATTACTGGAGTTAGAAAATATAAGAATAATGAAGGAAATGAGAAATAATGTAAATAGGCTTGTAAATTGCGAAACAGCTAATTTAAGTAAAACAGTTAATGCAGCAGTAAGGCAAGTTGAAAGCATAAAATTAATACAAAGAGAAATAGGTCTTCAAAGGTTACCTAAAAATTTAAGAGAAATAGCAGAACTTCGACTAAGCTATCCAGACGAATCATTAAAGGAGCTAGGAGAAATGCTAGATCCTCCAGTAGGAAAATCTGGTGTCAATCATAGATTAAGAAAAATTGAAAAAATAGCAGAGGAAGTTAGATCAGGAACCTATTAGTACAGTTAACAGTTCATAGTTAATTGTCAATTGAAAGGAGGATGTTTTATATGAGTAAAAAATTTACACATCTACATCTCCACACAGAATATAGTTTACTTGATGGTTCAGGAAAAGTTAGTAAAATAATTAATAAAGCTAAAGAGCTAGGTATGGACAGTATTGCTATTACAGATCATGGAGTTATGTATGGGTGCGTTGCCTTTTATAAAGAGGCAGTTGAGCAAGGAATTAAGCCAATACTTGGTTGTGAAATATATGTAGCAGCAAAGTCAATGGACATTAAAATAAATGATAAGGAAAATAGTACTCATCACTTAGTTTTATTAGTAAAAAATGAAGAAGGATATAAAAATCTTATGGAAATTGTCTCACAAGCATCCATAAGAGGCTTTTATTATAAACCAAGAGTTGATCATGATTTCTTAAGAGCCCACAGTAATGGACTTATTGCATTAAGTGCTTGCTTAGGTGGAGAGGTGCAAGCTTGGCATCTTAAAGATAATTATGAAAAAGCTAAAGAAATAGCACTTCTATATAAGGATATTTTTAAAGATGGTTTTTACTTAGAGATACAAAATCATGGTATGGATGAACAAAGAAAGGTTACAGAAGCAAATATTAAATTATCAAAAGAAACAGCAATTCCTTTAGTAGCAACTAATGATGTTCATTATATAAATCAAAGTGATTCAGAGTCACACGATGTACTTATGTGTATTCAAACTGCCAAAACTATCGATGATCCAAATAGACGAAGATATCCTTCAGATCAATTTTATTTGAAATCCTCAGATGAAATGTGGGATATGTTTTCATATATTCCAGAGGCTTTAGAAAATACAACTAAAATCGCAGAAGAATGTAATTTTGATTATGAATTCCATGTATCAAAGCTTCCTAAGTTTCCAGTTCCAGAAGGCTTTGAGCCATATGAATATTTAAAGAATATTTGTTATTCTGGTTTAATTGAAAGATATGAAGTTTTTAAAGAAGTTGTGGATAAATCATTAAATGTGAAAGAAGTTGTGGATCATTACAAAGGGAATGAAGAAGCCTTTGGATATATTGAGAGATTAGAGTATGAACTATCAGTAATAAAACAAATGGGATATGTAGATTATTTCCTAATTACCTGGGATTTCATAAGATTCTCTAATGAAAGAGGAATCCCAACAGGGCCTGGGCGTGGATCGGCAGCAGGTTCAATAGTAGCATATACTTTAGGAATAACCAAAATAGATCCAATAAAATACAACTTACTTTTTGAAAGGTTTTTGAATCCTGAAAGAGTAAGTATGCCAGATATAGACTCGGATTTCTGTTACGAAAGAAGACAAGAAGTTATTGATTATGTTGTTGAAAAATATGGAATAGACAATGTTTCACAAATAATAACCTTCGGAACTATGGCACCAAGAGCTTGTATAAGAGATGTTGGAAGAGCTATGAATTATTCTTATGCAGAAGTAGATAGAATTGCTAAAATGATTCCTACCATGCTTGGAATAACCATAGATAAAGCTCTAGATATAAACCCAGAGCTTAAAGCAGCATATAATAATGAAGAAAGAGTAAAGGCCTTAATAGATGTCAGTAAGAGTTTAGAAGGATTACCTAGACATTCATCAACTCATGCAGCTGGAGTAGTTATATCATCTAAGCCTTTAGTTGAATATGTTCCACTTCAAAAAAACGAAGATTCTATAGTAGCACAATTTGATATGACCACTTTAGAAGAATTAGGTCTTTTAAAAATGGATTTTTTAGGTCTAAGGACCTTAACAGTAATAAACGATGCAGTTAAAATGATAAAAAAAAATAGGGATATAGAGTTAGACTTAAATAAGATAAACTTTGAGGATAAGGAAGTTTATAAAATGTTTGGAGATGGAAAGACAGCGGGTATTTTCCAATTTGAATCTCCGGGTATGACATCATTTATGAAGGAACTAAAGCCAGACTCATTAGAAGATATTATAGCAGGTAATTCTTTATATAGACCAGGTCCGATGGCTGAAATTCCTAAATATATAGAAGGAAAGCAAAATCCAGATAAAGTGAAATATATTACCCCAGAGCTTGAAGATATATTAGACGTTACTTATGGTGTTATAGTATATCAAGAACAAGTTATGCAAATAGTTATGAAGCTAGCTGGATACTCATTAGGAAGAAGTGACCTTGTTAGAAGAGCTATGTCTAAGAAAAAGCATAAAGTTATGGAAGAGGAAAGAAGAAATTTTATTCACGGTATTGTAAATGAAGATGGAACTATAGAGGTTCCAGGTTGTTTAAGAAATGGAATTTCGGAAGAAGCTGCAAATAAAATTTTTGATCAGATGATGGAATTTGCCTCCTATGCTTTTAATAAGTCCCATGCAGCAGCATATGCTGTAATAAGTTATCAAACGGCATATTTAATGAAATATTATCCTGTAGAAACCATAGCAGCAATGCTTAATTCTGTTATGGGAATAAGTGAAAAAGTAGCATATTACATAAATTTTGCAGAGGGTTTAGGAATACAAGTATTATCACCAGATATAAATAAAAGTTATTCTAAATTTACTGTTGAAGGTGATAAAATTATATTTGGATTGGCAGCAATAAAAAATGTTGGTTATAATGTTGTAGAAAATATTGTAGCAGCCAGAAATAAAAAAGGTGATTTTGAATCATTAATGGATTTTATAAACAAAATAGATTTGTCATCTATAAATAAAAGAGCAATAGAAAGCCTAATAAAATCAGGAGCACTTGATTGCTTTGAAGTTTTTAGATCTAAGCTCTTAGCTGTATATGAAAAATTAATGGATGGAGTCAGCAATGAAAAGAAGAGAAATATAGATGGACAAATGAGTTTATTTGGATTAGAGGAAGAAATTGAAGTACCTGAGATTAATTATCCAAATATTAAGGAATTTGCAAAGAAAAATCTTTTAGCAATGGAAAAGGAAATGACAGGATTATATCTTTCAGGTCATCCTTTAGATGAATATGTAGATAGCCTAAAGGTTCAAACTAGTACTACTATACAGAAAATTTATAAGTCGTATGAAATAATAAAAGAAAGTTATAATGCAAGCGATTTACCAGAAGATATAATAAGGGATGAAGAAAGAGTAATACTTGGGGGCATAATAGCAGAAGCCAATCAAAAGATAACAAGAAATAATACTATGATGGCATTTTTAAAAATGGAAGATTTAACAGGAGTAATAGAAGTCATAGTATTTCCTAAGACATTAGATAAAATTAGAGAATTTATTAAGGAAGATAGCTTAGTTGTTATAAAGGGAAGAGTAAGTATAAAGGAAGATGAGCTACCAAAGCTTATATGTGAAAGCATAGAACCTTTGGAGAAAATAAACACAGCAAAAGTTTATATTAGAGTAAATAATATTGATGAGGGCAGAGAATTAATGAAAGAATTGAAAAGAATGCCTTCAGAGTATAAGGGTGACACTACTGTATTTATTTTTACTGTTAGTGATAGAAAAAATTACAGAGCGCCGAAGGACATATGGATAAACTTAGAGTCTGAGGCAATAATTTACTTGAAGGAAACTATTGGCGAAGAAAATGTTAAAATTATAGAGTAAACTATTCAAAAGGAAGCTTGAATAAAATCATCTTCCTTTTTTGAATTATTTTTCTTAATTTTACTAAAACACAATATATATTTAATAAATTTGAAAAATAAAGAATTATAATTAAAAAATAAGAAAAAATTATTATATAGTCTATAAATTATATTTATTTAGGTTATAATATAAATAAGAAAGTATAAAAAAGTCGATAAAAATCACAATATTGCATTTATTTTAGTTGCATAAACTTTAAGTAGCAAGTAAAATAAATAAGGTAGTAAAAAGTAGTAAAGAAATTAAACTAATTTGTGCAATAATTAAAATTATTATAGTAATAAAAAATGGATAATTCCACAGAGAGTGGGACAACCTTTGTCCCGGTGGTGTTAAGGAGGAAACAGCATGAAAAAAATAGCTATTTTAACTAGTGGTGGAGATGCTCCAGGAATGAACGCAGCAATAAGAGCTGTTGTAAGAACTGCTTTATATCATGGAATAGAAGTAATGGGAGTTCAAAGAGGATATAGTGGTTTAATTAATGGAGAATTATTTACTATGGATAGATCTTCAGTATCAGATATTATCCATAGAGGAGGAACTATCCTAAGAACTGCTAGATGTAAGGAATTTAAAAAAGAAGAAGTAAGAATTAAAGCTACTAAAATACTAAAAGCATATGGAGTAGATGCATTAGTAGTAATTGGTGGAGATGGTTCATTTACAGGAGCTAAGCTTTTGTCAAAATTAGGTGTTAAGACTGTAGGCTTACCAGGAACAATAGATAATGATTTATCTTATACTGATTTCACAATAGGATTTGATACTGCATTAAATACAGTAATAGATGCTATAGATAAAATTAGAGATACATCAACTTCTCATGAAAGAGTATCAATAGTTGAAGTTATGGGAAGAGATTGTGGAGATATAGCTTTATATACAGGTATTGCAGGTGGAGCTGAATATATAATAACTCCAGAAAAGGGATTCTCAAAAGAAGAACTTTGCAAAGTTATATTAGAAGGAAAACAAAAAGGAAAAATACACAATTTAGTTTTACTAGCTGAAGGTGTAGGTGGAGCTCAAGAATTAGCTAAGTATGTTGAAGAAGTTACAGGAATTGAAACAAGAGCAACAGTACTTGGACATATTCAAAGAGGTGGTAGTCCAACAGTAACTGATAGAGTTTTAGCATCTAAAATGGGAGCTAAGGCTGTTGAAGTTCTTTTAGAAGGAAAAACTTCAAGAGTTATAGGAATAAAAAATAATGAGATAATCGATCAAGATATAGATGAAGCATTAGCAATAGATAGAACATTTGATGAAAAATTATATAAAATAGCAAACGAAATTTCATCTTAGGACATAAATTTTTGATTTATTACTCAATAAAATAAATATTTTTAAAGCCAACAATAAAATTATATACGTAAATTAAAGGAGTGTTGTTACATGAGAAAAACTAAGATGATTTGTACTATAGGACCAGCTAGTGAAAATCCAGAAATATTATCAAAAATAATAGAAGCAGGAATGAATGCATCAAGACACAACTTTTCACATGGAGATCATGCAGAACATGCTGAAAGAATAAATCTAGTTAAAGACTTAGCTAAAAAATACAATAAAGAAATAGCTATAATGCTAGATACTAAAGGACCAGAAATAAGAACTGGAAAATTTGAGCCTAAAAAAGTTGAACTAAAATCAGGTGAGGATTTTGTAATATATGCAGGTGGAGATGTAATTGGAGATACAACTAAGTGTACAGTTACATATGAAGGATTAGCTAATGATGTTAAACCAGGAAATATTATATTAATAGATGATGGTTTAGTTGGACTAAAAGTTGAATCAATTGAAGGAAACAAGATTAACTGTAAAGTTATGAATACAGGATTTGTAGGAACACATAAGGGAGTTAACGTTCCAGGAGTTTCAATTAAGTTACCAGCATTAACAGAAAAAGACATAGCTGATTTAAAATTTGGTTGTGAAATTGGAGTTAATTTAGTTGCAGCTTCATTTATAAGAAAAGCATCTGATGTTGAAGCCATAAGAAAAATATTAGTTGAAAATGGTGGAGAACATATTCAAATATTCTCAAAAATAGAAAACCAAGAAGGTGTAGACAATATAGATGCTATATTAGAAGCATCTGATGGAATAATGGTAGCTAGAGGAGATCTAGGAGTAGAAATTCCAATGGAAAAACTACCAGCAGTTCAAAAAATGATAATTGAAAAGTGTAATATAATCGGAAAACCAGTTATAACAGCTACACAAATGTTAGATTCTATGATAAGAAATCCAAGACCAACAAGAGCAGAAGTATCTGACGTTGCTAATGCTATTTATGATGGAACTGATGCTATAATGTTATCAGGAGAATCAGCAAATGGAGATTGGCCAGTAGAAGCTGTAGAAACTATGGCAAAAATAGCTATAGAAGCAGAAAGCCAATTACACTACGAAATAGCTACATCAAAAGCTAAGAAACATATACCAGCTATAGCAGGAGTTATTTCAAGAGCAGCTGCAAATGCTGCAAATGAATTAAAAGCTTCAGCAATAATTTCATCAACACAAAGTGGAGCAACTGCAAGAAGATTATCTCAATGTAGACCAGATTGTCCAATAGTTGCTGTAACTCCAGATGAAAAAGTGGCTAAAAAGTTAGCATTATGCTTTGGAGTTTATCCAGTTGTTTCAAGACAAATGGAATCAACTGACCAAATGATGGAAGAATCAGTTAGAGTTGCAGAAGCTAATGGATTTGTCAAGTCAGGAGATACAGTTGTAATAGCAGCTGGAGTTCCAATAGCTGAAATAGGAACTACTAACTTATTAAAGATAAGCGTGGTTGAATAAAAGAGAAGCCTTTAGGCTTCTTTTTTTACTCTTTAGGAAATTATAAAAAGTTTATCATGTAGATATAACTTTTTATAATTTTTTCATTCAGTTGGCGAAAAGGCATATAAATTTATCAATCACAAATAAATTGATAATAATTATCAATTAAAATCTAAAAGGCAATAAATTTGTTAATAAATTGTGTAATTATAGATATAAAAGTAGTTATATTTAGATAATTAACAAAATGTTAATAATTATATTGATAATATTTCAGTTATAATGTATATTATGAAAAGAATATTGTAATAATATTAAATGGAATTAAATGGCAACTAATTCTGAATTTGGGCATCTTAGGATGCCATTTTTTTTTACCCTAAAATAAGTATGCTATATATCAATTAATAATTTGTAGTTAACAGTCTGACATAGATTTAAGTAATATAAATTTTTGATAAGTGTATAAACTTAAGAAGAAAAGTATATCCCCTTGTGGCTATAGTGAGTTCATGATATTATAAGATGAAACTTTAGAGAATAGTTAAAATTTTTATATAAGATTTTAAGAGGTGATTATTTTGGTTGAAAAGAATAATGAATATATATTAGATATAGTTGGTGTAGGCTATGAAGGCGAAGGTATTGCTAAAATAGATGGATATCCAATATTTATAGAAGGTGCTATATATGGTGAAAAGGTAAGAGTCTTAATAGTTAAGGTTAAGAAGATCTTTGCATATGGAAAGCTATTAGAAATAGTAGAAGCTTCAGAAGATAGAGTAGAACCTAAATGCATAAATTACAAAAAATGTGGGGGATGTTCACTTCAACATATAAGTTATAAAAAACAATTAGATTATAAATATGAAAGAGTTAAGGATTGTGTTTCAAAAATTGGTGGATTATCAAAAGAACTTGTAACATATCCATTAGGAATGGATGTTCCAGAACGATACAGGAACAAAGTTCAGCTACCAGTTGGAATGGTAAAAGGAAAATTATCAATCGGCTTTTATGCACCAAGAAGTCACGACATAATAGATTTAGATACTTGTTTAATTCAAGATAAGATAGCAGATAAGGTTACTGAAATAACTAGAACTTGGATAGAAAAGTACAAAATAATGCCTGCAACAATAGATGGAAAATTTAATCCTAAAGGATTAATAAGACATATAATGATTCGTAGAGGGTTTAAAACTAATGAGGTTATGGTTGTATTAGTAACAACTAAAAAAGATATTCCATATATAAGTGAATTTGTAGAAATGATAAAAAATAATACTGATGGAATAAAAAGTGTTATTCAAAACATAAATGAAAAAGATACTAATGTAATACTAGGTGAAAAGTGTATAACATTATGGGGAGACGATATAATAACGGATTATATAGGAAACTTTAAATTTAAAATATCACCTCTTTCATTTTTTCAAGTTAATCCAAATCAAACAGAAGTATTGTATTCTAAAGCATTAGAATATGCTGCCCTTACAGGTGAAGAAACAGTTTTTGATGCATATTGCGGTACAGGAACAATAACATTATTCCTTTCACAAAAAGCAAAAAAAGTTTATGGTGTAGAAATAATAAAAGAAGCTATCCACAATGCAAAAGAAAATGCTAACATAAATTCTGTGGATAATGCAGAGTTCTTTGTGGGTAAATCTGAAGAAATAATACCTGATTTAATAGAAAAGGGAATCAATCCAGATGTTATAGTAGTAGATCCTCCAAGAAAGGGATGCGATATAAAATTACTAGAAGCTATAGGAAAAGCAAAACCAAAAAGAGTAGTATATGTTTCCTGTGATCCTAGTACCTTAGCAAGAGATTTGAAAATACTAGAAGAACTAGGATACAAGACTGAGGAAGTTCAGCCGGTGGATATGTTTCCGCATACTGCGCACGTGGAGACGGTGGTGAAGATAGTCAAGAAATAGCCAGATATCAAAGGCTTTGAAGGTTTTTAAGTAAATATTGATGTGTGTTTTATGTTCCCTCAAACTGATGGTTTGGGGGAATTTTTGCTTTAGGGGGTCTAACTTTTACGCAGAAATAGGGATATTTGCGTTAAGGTATAGGTTTTGCGTAAATGTTTATGTAGATAGAGAAAAACGCCCCCCTGGTTTCTATCAGGTGTTGTTTATTATTTTGCTTATTTTTTATTTTTTACTTAATTTTGAGAATCTGAAAATATGCAAAAGCTATCTATTATTAGAGAGGAGTTCTGATGTTTAGATTAAACTTTATTGATAAGTGGATACTTAAATGATAAAATATTAGAGAATTACTAATTCATAAAATAGGTAAAGGTGATTTGATGCATACAAGTTACAAAAAACTATAGATATTACTTATTGAAAAGAATATGACAAAAAGTGAGTTGCGAAAAAAGGCCAAGTTGTCTACTGGCGTTTTTACACGCTTAAACAAAGAAGAAGATGTATCACTTGCAGCACTTAAAAGTATATGTGAGATTTTGTCCTGTGATATTGGAGATATTTGTAGCTTGGTCTCAAAAGATAAAAATACAGAACGAGAGGGATAAAAATGCTAAAGACAGTTGATTTATTTGCAGGGTGTGGAGGGATGTCCCTAGGATTTCAGAATGCAGGATTCAATATAGTAGCGGCATACGATAACTGGGAACCTGCGGTAGAAACTTATAAAAAAAATTTTAAACATCCAATCTTTTTAAAGGATGTATCGGAGAGCGGCATAATCAATGAGATATTAGGATTGCAGCCTGACATTATTATTGGAGGCCCACCTTGTCAAGATTTCTCTTCAGCGGGACATAGAGATGAGAGTCTTGGAAGAGCTGAGTTGTCTATAACATATACGGACATTGTTATTACAGCAAAACCTAAGTACTTTGTAATGGAAAATGTGCCTAGAATTAGAAATAGTGAAACATATAAAATCGTATATTCCAAGTTAAAAGAAGCTGGTTATGGGTTAACAGAAAAAGTGTTGGATGCAAGTCTTTGTGGTGTCCCACAAAAGAGAAACCGATTTTTTCTTATTGGACATATCGGTGATGTAGATAATTTCCTGTCAGAGAGACTAGATGAAAAACTTGCAGAAAAGCCTATGTCAATATACGACTATTTAGGGGATTCCCTAGGAGTTAAGTATTATTTTAGAATACCACGCAGTTATAATAGGCGGGCAGTTTTTAGCATATATGAGCCTTGTGTAACAATCAGGGGTGTGGATAGACCCATCCCTAAAAATTATGTAAAACATCCAGGAGACTTGGTTGATATAGGTCCAGAGGTAAGAGCTTTAACTCCTATTGAAAGAAGTTACATGCAAACTTTTCCAAAGAATTTTATATTTGAAGATAATAAATCAAATTTGAATCAAATGATAGGAAATGCAGTTCCTGTGAAATTAGCAGAGTATGTTGCTTCTGCTGTTATGGAATACGAAGAAAAATTGCAATTAAGAGGTGAGGACAATTAGGCTTGTAGATTTATTCTGTGGTTGTGGTGGAATGTCGCTTGGTTTTCAGAACGCAGGATTCGATATCATTGCTGCATATGATAATTGGGAGTCGGCAGTAAACATATATAAGAAGAACTTTAATCATGGCGTTTATAATAAGGATTTAAATGATGAAACGGTAAATGCAGAAATATCATCTTTAAAACCAGATATAATCATCGGAGGACCACCTTGCCAGGATTTTTCGATTGCTGGAAAGCGTAATATGGGAGAAAGATCAAATCTTACAATTAGATTTGCTGAAATAGTATCATCTGTTCGTCCAGAGTGGTTTGTTATGGAGAACGTATATAATATTGAACGTATGCCAGTTCTACCTAAGGCAGTTTCGATTCTGAAAAATGCAGGATATGGACTGACAATAAAAATACTAGATGCATCACGATGTGGGGTGCCTCAAGCACGAAAAAGGTTTTTTATGGTTGGTCATCTTGGTGATAAAGATGAATTTTTGGAAACGCTTCTTAATAGTAGAATGAGCGCAAAACAAATGACAATTTTTGAATACCTGGGGGATTCCCTAGGTACTCAATTCTACTATATGCATCCAAGAAGCTACAATAGACGAGCGGTCTTTAGTATTCATGAGCCAAGTGCTACAATAAGAGGTGTAAATAGGCCGATACCAGAAGGATATCAAAAGCATCCAGCTGATAAAGCAGAAATATCAGATGGAGTAAGAAGTTTAACATCTAAAGAACGAAGTTATATTCAGACTTTTCCCGACTGGTTTGAATTTGATGGAAGCAAAACTGTTGTTGAGCAGGCTATCGGAAATGCTGTGCCTGTAAAATTAGCAGAATATGTTGGAAGATGTGTACTTGATTATGCCAAAAGGGGGTAATTTCAAATGACGGAATACGAAGCACTGCAGTTAGATATTAAAAGTATTTGTGCTGAGGAAGATTCATTAAAATTTTTTTGTGGTATTCTAAGATGCTATAAAATTCCAAAGGCAACTATTATGCGCTTGAATTTAGAAGAAAATTTCAAGGTTAATAATGAAATAGGCATATCAAATAAATTATCTTTTGTTTTTACTACAAGTGAAAACTTGTACACAAAATTTGACAGTATAAAGAGAACACGCCAAAGAAAATCTACTGCAAGAATTATTATGCTGATGAATCAAAGAGATATTTTGGCATATGACACTGTATTGGAAGAGTGGTTAGCTGTTTCAAGAATAGAGTTTTATAAACAATATGATTTCTTTCTCCCTTTAATGGGGAGGGAGAAGTCTGTATTAAATGACAGAAAGACGGTTAACGTTAGGATTGGTGAAAAATTTGCTCAGTTATATAATGAACTGCTTGTGTTAAATGCTGGGGAGACAGAAGGAGAAGAAAAATTAAGAACTCTTTTGGTTAGGCTACTTTTTTGCTTTTTTGCTGATAGCTTCGGTATCATAATGAATGGATCACTTCACAAATTGATTACAATGTATAGTAAGCAAGATGGCAGTGACTTATCTAAACTTATAAATCATATCTTTATGTCATTGCATAATAAAGCAGATGATACAGTTCCAGAATATGTAGCAGATGCAATAGTAACATATAATATTAGCCTTTTTACACCCAAGGAAGAAGTTTCAATCTTTGATACATCAACTAGGAAACTGTTATTGGATATATGTGAAATGGATTGGTCTGAAGTTGAGCCAGATGTTTTAGGTTCGTTAATTCAAACAATTGCTTTTCCGGAAATGGCAGGAGTTGCTTACAATTATACTAGTACTGCAAATGTATATAAAGTAATAGGTCCTCTATTTTTGAATGATTTATATGACGAATTTGAAAAGGCAAAGGGAAATGTTGAAAAATGCAAAGAGATATTACGGAAAATTACACATATCAAGGTGTTTGACCCCGCTTGTGGAACGGGCAATTTTTTAATGATTACATTTAGGGAACTTAGGCTATTAGAAAAAAGGGTTAAATCACATCTCCATGAGATTAGCTACGAAGATATTAAGTATGCAGTTGATATTGGGCAGTTTTATGGAATCGAATTAAATCCTTTAGCATGTGATATTGCTAAGATTGGTTTGTATTTTATAAATTACAAAATGTCTATTGATGAAGGACTAGAATCAATAGGTGATCTGAATTGGCTAGGGAGTAATAATATTGTACAAGGGATTGCTACAGAGTATGAATGGGATGCTGTATGTCCTAAGGATCAGGGAACTGTGTATATCATAGGGAATCCATCATATAGAGGAGCAAGAAAACAAACTGACATTCAAAAAAGAATAGTAAAAACAGTATTTAAAGAAGAAATAGAGAACGGTATGAAAATTGGAGATATTGATTTTGCAGCTTGCTGGTTTTATCTAGCCGCAAAATACATAAGCGGTACAAATAGTGCATTCGCATTTGTAACTACCAATTCTCTTACACAAGGAGTACAAGTCCCTGAGTTTTGGCCTGTAGTTTTTAATAAAGGGATTGAGATATCATTTGCACATACTGCATTTAAGTGGAAAAATGATGGACAAAATAATACGGCTGTTACTGTGGTTATTGTAGGTTGTCATTCCGTATCATTCGGACAAAGGAAAACCATCTTTAATAATAATATAGCTTATGATGTAGAAAAAATCAGTCCTTATTTAACCGCAGGAGACGTTATTGTACATAAAGAGAATCGAGCATCAATAAGTGGATTACCGGCTATGGTAAAAGGAAATATGCCGTATGGTAAAGATTTGCTTCTCACTCCAACTGAAAAGGATGAAATCCTTACAATTTATCCAGAGGCTGCAAAATTTTTAAAACGTGTAGTAGGTTCAGAAGAATTTATTCACAATATAGAGCGTTGGTGTTTATGGATTAAAGATAAAGATTTAAATGATGCACTTTCTATACCACTTATTGCTGAACGTATAGAAAATGTTAAACAAGCACGTTTGGCAAGTACTGATAAAAGCGCTCATAAATTGGCGGAAAGAGCTCATCAATTTAGAGAAACGAATGAAGCTAGAAAGTATACACTAGTTATTCCATCTGTCTCATCAGAAAAGAGGCAATATTTCCAAGTTGGTTATGCTAACAAAAACACAATAGTTACAAATTTGAGTTTTGCAATTTATGATGCGGATCCTTGGGTTTTTGGTCTAATTGCTTCAAGAATGCATAATCTTTGGGTTAGAACAGTTTGTGGTGGACTTGAAACACGTATTAGGTACTCTAATGTAATAGGTTACAACACATTCCCAATACCAGTTTTATCCGAAGAACAAAAAAATGACATAAGAGAATGTGTCTTTGGTGTCATTATGGAGAGAGAAAAAGAGTCTGAAAGGACGTTAGCAGAATTGTATGATTCAGATGAAATACCAAATGGTTTACTGTATGCTCATAAAATATTAGATTCAACTATTGAAAACTGTTATAAAGAAGGTGGATTTTTTTCTGATCAAGAAAGACTTGATTGTATGTTTGAATTGTATAAACATTTGAAAGGAGTATAAGATATTATGGCTGAAAATATTATTAGTGTAGAATACCAGGCAACCGAGAAGAGCATCAAAATAAATAATATGGGAATGCGAGAAATGCAAAGCCGAGCATACGAAGCACGAAATGCACAGTATTTATTACTGAAAGCACCTCCAGCTTCCGGAAAATCAAGAGCCTTAATGTTTATTGCACTAGATAAGTTGGCAACGCACCAGGTATCAAAAGTAATTGTTGCAGTGCCAGAACGCTCAATTGGTGGCTCGTTTAAGAATACAAATTTAGTTGAAGGTGGTTTCTATAGTAACTGGGAAATAGACAGTCAATATAATTTATGCCTGCCCGGAGGAGAAAATAGTAAAGTTACAATGTTAGGCAAATTCTTAGATTCTGATGCGGACAAATTAGTTTGCACACATGCGACGCTAAGATTTGCATTTGATAAATTTGGGGCTGAAAAGTTTAATAATTGCTTGGTTGCTATAGATGAATTTCATCACGTTTCTGCTAATTACGAAAGTAAGTTAGGTGAGTTGGTGCGCATGCTAATGGATTCAACCAATGCCCATATTATGGCGATGACTGGATCATATTTTAGGGGAGATGGCATTCCGGTATTAATGCCTGATGATGAGGCTAAGTTTTATAAGGTAACATATAATTATTATGAACAGTTAAATGGATATAAGTACTTAAAGTCACTTGGAATTGGATTTCACTTTTATCATGGCAAATATATGGATGCAATAAATGAAGTACTTGATACAGATAAGAAGACTATATTGCATATTCCAAATGTTAATTCAGGAGAATCAACAAAGGATAAGTATATAGAGGTAGATACAATTATCGATAGTATAGGCGATATAATAAATGTTGATAGTGAGACTAATATATTTTATGTAGAAAGACCTGATGGCAAGATTGTAAAGATTGCCGATTTAGTAAATGATAATCTTAGTGAACGTGAGAAAACTGTAAATTTCTTGAGAAATATTAAATCAGAGGATGAAGTCGATTTAATTATTGCGTTAGGGATGGCAAAAGAAGGATTTGACTGGGCATTTTGTGAACATGCTTTAACTGTAGGATATAGAGGTTCGTTAACAGAAATTATTCAGATTATTGGAAGATGTACGAGAGATAGCAGTAACAAGACACATGCTCAGTTTACAAATTTAATTGCAGAACCAGACGCAGAAAATAATGAAGTTATCGAAGCTGTAAATAATATGCTAAAAGCCATTGCTGCTTCACTTTTGATGGAACAAGTTTTGGCTCCTAATTTTAACTTTAAGCCACGTGACAATGAGGAGAGTTCTGAAGATGATGCATCCTCAAATACGATACGCATTAATGGGTTGCGTAAACCGAATACCTCAAGGGTTAAAAATATATTAGAATCTGATTTAACTGAATTGAAGGCTACAATACTACAAGACCAGGAAATGGTTAAGTCTTTGTCGGGAGTTGTTGACAATGATGTTGTCAATCAGGTGTTGATACCTAAAATAATAATGACTAAGTACCCTGATTTGAATGAAGATGAGGTGGAAACTGTAAGACAACACCTTATAACTGATATGGTAATTAGGCACTCAAAAATAGAAACGGAAGGAGATAAACGCTTTATTAAGTTGACAGATAAGTTTATTAATATCGAGGAACTAAGCATTGACTTAATAGATTCTGTAAATCCTTTTCAACAAGCTTTTGAGGTTATATCAAAATCAATCACTCCTAAAGTGTTAAAATCTATTCAGGAATGTATTGCAGCATTCAAGGTAAATATGACGGATGATGAGGCAATATTCTTATGGCCTAAAATAAATGAATTTGTTAAGGCAACACGTAGGCAGCCTTCCCTTGATGCCTTGGATCCACATGAAAGGAGATTAGCAGAGGCACTTGTTTATTTACGTCAAGTAAAGAGGGAGCAGATGAAAAATGAATAGGAAATTTGATGCCATATTTAGCGAAGACCCTTTGGGCTTATTAGCATTACCCGATGCTACTGAGAAAGCGGAAAGAACACCGGAGGAACAAAGATTAATTAATAGTTTTGAAGAAATTAATAACTTTTATGAGGAAAATGGAAGAGTTCCCGAATTAGGAAGTGAGATTGATGAATTTATGCTTGCTTCTCGTTTGCAAGGTATAAGAAATAATCCACAGAAGGTTAAGAACTTATTGCCGTTTGACTTCCACAATTTATTAAAGTGTGAATCTAGTAAATCGGTTACAGTTGAGGATATACTTGGAGATGACCCTTTGAATCTTTTAAATATACCCGATATGGATGAAAGTATTTTCTCACTTAAGTATGTTAATAAATCAGATAGAATTCGTCCAGAATATATTTCTCGGAGAAATCAGTGCAAAAATTTCGACGAATATGAAACTATGTTTAATTCAGTACATGAAGACTTAAAGTACGGAAGGCGTAAACTAACAGAATTTAAGGAACAAGATTTGGAAGTGGGTAAGTTCTTTGTGTTGCGAGGAATTCTACTATACCTTGAAAAAAGTTCTCATACGTTACAAAAGGAAGAATATAACAGTGGGACGAGATTTAGGCAAGATGGAAGAACTAGGTGCATCTTTGATAATGGAACAGAATCTGATATGCTATTTCGATCCCTTTACAAAGCATTACTTAAAGATGGATTTGGGGTAAGCGAAGTTGAAGAACATGGTAGCCAAGATGTTCAAATTGATGAAAATGATGTACAAAACGGATATATTTATGTTTTAAGTAGTCTTAGTAACAATCCGCAGATATCAAGTATAGAAAATCTCTATAAGGTTGGGTATTGTAAAGGTGATGTTACCGAAAGAATAAAGAATGCTATAAATGAGCCGACATATCTTATGAGTGAAGTGAAAATTGTAATGACAGTTAGATGTTATAATCTCAATGTTCCATATCTCGAAAGTAACATTCATAATTTTTTTAAAGAGGTTAATGTTGCCTTTGAAGTAACAGATAAAAATGGTGATAAGCATTATCCAAGAGAATGGTTTGTTGCGCCTCTTTCGGTCATTGAAGAAGTAATTAAATTAATTGTTGAACAGAAAGTAGAACAGTATTCTTATAATTCTAAAATAGGCACTATTATTAAAAATAAGTAAAAAGAGAGGGGGTTAATATTTATACCTAAAAATCTACTATAGGGTGCTTTTTATGCCATTAGTGTGTGATTTTAAAACGTTTGAAAAACGTATAACAATGGGATTTTTGAAGTTTCTAATGAAGAATTTTGTGTATTGGATTTGCACAGAGAAAAACTGACGTATAGAAAACACCTACTCATGTCAAAATAGATGGCTGAGTAGGCGTTTCTTTATTTAATCAGTTACGCCATAAAGTAAACCATAACGACCTTCATTTTCATTATGTGTAAAGCGTATAATATTAGTATTTTTGTAATCTACATTTGGAATTTCATTTTCAATAATGATAGTTTGACCATATTTCTGATTATTAACCAAGTATTGGAAGAGTGAAGATTTCATACCTTCTGATATCTTTTCATCTTTCATCTTTTCAGATTTATTGGTCTTACCTTCTTTCAAAGAAAGAATAGGTGAGTCTATTAGTAATAAATTTGGTGAATATTCACATTCTGAAGATAAGTATTTCATGAAAGTAAAGGCAACAGCCGTATTAAGAAAGGCTCTATATCCTTTACCAAAGTTTCTTTTACTTTTTCCATTAACTACAACATCAAATGAATCTAAATCAAAATAGGAATTGCTGTAATTCGTAAAATTGCACTTCTCTAAAACATCAGCTAAAATATCATCAAGTCTTTTTCTAATTTCGGTAGTGTAATATTCTTTAGGCTTGAATTTGATTTCAAGTTCTTCTTCATCCACGTCTATTTTATAGAGATCTTCAGTGATAACCTTCTCAAAACTCTCAACAGCAGCTGACTGGCTATGAATTTCAATTGAATGTCTATATTCAGCTAGAGTCTTTCGTAATGTAGCGATACGAGGGCGTAATTCTGAATTAATAACAGATTCAATTTCTGTACGCTCTTTGATTAAGCTATCAGATTTTTCATTTAGTTCATCTTCCTCAAAAATAATATCACTTTCGGCATCATCAAGATCACTAAGTTGCGGTAATATTTTCTGCAGTTCTGCCTGTGCAGCTTCAGCACAGGATTTTTCTTCTGCTTTGGGAAGAGCACCATCACAGAATGGACATTTTACAACATCTGGTATGGTATATTTATGGAGATCACCTTCAACTATAAATGTTAAGCGCTTTATATCAGATTGATATTGACTTCTAAGAACTTGAAAACGCTTAAGCATCATACTACATTCTGCAAGTTGATCATTTAATTTTAGTATCTCATTTGAAAGTTCTTTACTTCTATTTACTGCGATTGTAATTGAACTTTCTGTTTCGGCAATTTCATTTAATATATTATTTATCTTAAGCTGTAATTCTTCCGTGTTTGGGCCATTATACTCGGCTAATTCAGCTTTTCTAACTGCAAGATAAGATAGATTTGAATCAATGTATTCTTTTATAGCTTTCTTCTTAGCAGCCTTTATAGCTTTAGTTTCTTTAGGATCTTCTTCATTATAGGTATTACCTGTAATGAAATAGAGCA
This sequence comes from Clostridium sartagoforme, assembly GCF_039521405.1. NCBI lineage: Bacteria > Bacillati > Bacillota > Clostridia > Eubacteriales > Clostridiaceae > Clostridium > Clostridium sartagoforme. The sequence continues at coordinate 48,516 of NZ_BAAACH010000012.1, read as the reverse complement.
GTATACTCATGATAGCTGTACGTGAAAAAACAGATTTTTGAAACATAACGCTTTCTTTTTGAAAAACATTATCTTCCTTTATGCAGAAGGAATGTAAGAAGGTACGTACTGTTAGATTATTCCTTTCAAAATTTTCATTTTTAATTATTGAAACAGGATCTTCTATGCCCATTAAGCGCAGCCAAAAATCATTCATATTCTTTCTAGCTTTTCCAGTACTGTATTTTCCAGATTCAAAATCAGGATTTTGGCTACTGACATATATGCTGGATTCCTCAAAATCTCTTCTTAAAGTAATGTCACCATTGTATGTAGCGATTTTCATACAGACCTGATTATATCCTGTTTTTTTATCTATTGGAAAGTCTTTTACAGATCCACCAAACATAAAGTCAAAACACTCAGCAATATAACTTTTTCCGGTATCTGATGGCCCACATATGATGTTTAATCCATCGATAAAGTCTATGGAGGAAACTTCCACGGTAGGTCCAGTTAATGATAATTTTTTTATATAAAAGTTTCGCATTTAATTTCCTCCCTTCCGTAGAGAACGTATTGAATGTTCGTTGATAAGGTTTAATACTTTCTTCTCTGACATATCTTCAATATAATTAAGTACTTTAGTAACCATTTCACGGTAGCAATTGGCATAATCGCTTTTTAAAGAAGAACAGTATTGTATACCTATAGTTGTAATTGTATATGTAAATCCATTTTGACCGCAGTCAACAGAAATTAGATCTTTGAGTACTAGATTTCTTGTAGCCTCTTTTGTAAGTTCTCTTCTTGTAGCAAACTCACTGTATTTAAAAAGGTTGTTTCCATGCATGTTGTTATCAGAAATGCCAAAATCTTGTCCGTATACTGCCATGAAATCAATTGCTGCGAGCATATCTGAAGAATATAATAATCCATTAGAGTTCTCCAAGATTAACAAGACACGTAGTGAGACTTCGAATGGCGAATTAAAAATACTATTCATCATCATCCACCCACTTTATTTCACCATCATTTACAAGCATATGGCAGACTCCCATTGTTTCTTCAGCACCAATCCACCCAGGAAGCTGTGTTAATAATGATTTATTTACTTTAATAACTGTAGCATGTGCCATAACAGAATTTAATCGTTCAAACCCATTTGGGTAATATCTATTATGAACAGGCCTAATACCGGAAAGAGTTTCTTGCTTTAAAACATCAAATTCTTTGTATTCTATAGGCATAAGGGTATCTCGTACTGATTGGCGTATACTCTCTGCAGCATAGTATTCTTTCCGCTGATATAAGAAGTCTCTTCTATAACGTTTATATTTAACTAAATCCTCTTTTGAAAAATCCTCCAATCCTTCTGCATCTGCATAGGCGGCAAATAATTCATGAACATAAACCATCTCGTGTTCTTCCAAGTCCTCTGGTGGAATAAGTGTTAATGGTTTTGGATAATGGCTAAAAAGTTCTTGCAGCTTTTTAACATCCTCTAAGATGGACACGGTTGATATTGATGGAGTTGGAGCTTTGCTTAATTTATTCTGTTTTTGGATTGCTAGTATAAATGTCTGCGCCAGGAAGTCACTTAACTCATTATTACTAAGAAGTTGTAGAAGGTTTGTTCTGGTTTCTACAGCCATCTCTTGTTTGTTAATTAAATCACGAAGAGCATCGTATGTATCAGCATCTTTAGGCTGACTTAGAACATTAAGAATGTTTTCATCAAAATAATCGCTTGCTGTAGCTTGGATATCCAGACGTCCAGCTGCTTTTTTTATATTCTTTGGAATCTCTTCTTTCTGGTACCACCATTGATGAGCTTGAGGGTTGTCAATGTTATATTGTTGACCATTTTTATTTGTTACATCGGCCCTATCTACTATAAATCCCAACAATAGTCTGGTGATTTCTGTATGGTCCGGGTTTAGCATTCCTTTTTCAATAGCCCGGGCATAAGATGAAAAATTTAATATATCCATAGACAACCTCCTTACTTATATCTCAATTTTATCCCAAGTTTATCCCAAGCCTGTCCAAATTACAACTTCTCAGTTTTACTATAGAATTTTATCTATAGAAGTGAGATATATTTCGATGCGTTAATTCGACTTATAGAGTCAATTTTATCACAGAATCTATTTTTTCTCAATCAATTCAAATCGTTTAAATCTATCCTCACTATGTGGATATGAGTTTCCCGGTTTAAACGAAAAAAATTTAATATAGACTGTTTGCCGACAGGCACCGGGAAGTGCTGAAGGTAGCAGTCCAGAAACGGAGACGTTTTTTGGATTACTACATATTAATCTTCCAAGTGGCTGTCTTAAAGTCTGCCTTTTTTAGGGTCTCCGTTTCGAGCAATTGAAAGGAGGCCTTTAATATGGCAGAAAAATTAAGAAAAGTAACTATTAAATCAGGTAAATATGAAGAAGAAATGGAACTTACTCAAGTACAATACGGTAATTATATGCGTCCTTGGTGGCAACAGAAAAAACGGGAACAACGAAATAGAGATGTAATGGAAGAGAGAGGTTATTCCCAAGAGTCTTATGATGACTGGAAGGATAAGTATAATGATGAATCTACTTCTATGATAACTTCTGAAAGTGTGGAAGAGCTAGTTGAAAAGAATATGGAACTAGAACTTTTGAGTAAAGCATTAGAGTCATTGATGCCAGAAGAACGAGATATGGCAATGTCGGTTTTAACAGGGGAGGTTTCTCTTGCCGAGTACGCTAGACAGCATGAAGCAAAGCGTACAACTATGTCAGATAAGAAATCCAAAGTCTTACATAAATTGCAAAACTACTTTAGAAGTAGAGGGTATGAAATTTAGCTGCATAAAGTAAATGAAATGGGAAAAAGTGGTGGGTGATATTTTATATTAATACATCCGTCACTTTTCTTTTATCGGTCATTACCTACTTATGATAGGGAATGAAAAATAATAAAGTTCAAAATCATTCCGTCACATTTTGAAAAAGAGTCATTACCTACTTGTGAAGAGGCAAATGGCTCGGATAGGAGGAAAAATCAATGGATAATCCCAAGGAATTAATCGGAGTATTACAGGCTATCAGCATTGTAGCAAAAAATCTAGCAGAAAAGCTTATGAGGATTGAAAAGGAAGTTGAAGAATATGAGTCCAGCCAATCAAGAGCATCTGTCTCTACCAAAAATTATGAAAGGAGATAAGCACTATGAAGAAAGTATTTATTTGTTCTCCTTATAGAGGAGATGTAAAGAACAACACACAAAAGGCTAAGTACTATGCAAGTATTGCAACACATTGTGATGTAGTTCCAGTTGCACCACATCTGTATTTTCCAATATTTCTTGATGATAGTGACCCCGCAGAAAGAATGCTTGGTATTTCATCAGGAGCAGAATTGATGAAAATCTGTGATGAATTGTGGATTTTTGGTTTCAAGATAACAGAAGGTATGAAGTTTGAGTTGGAAAAAGCAAAGGAAATGAAACTTCCGGTTCGCTTATACGATGAGCAGATGAAACGTATAGGAATTTCTACCTTAGCTATTGATGAGCGCTTTGATGATGTATTCAGAGCAGCAATTCAAGGCTTGAAATTACTACAGTAGGAGGGTAAAGAGATGAAAGAAGAAAAAATAATTATTCCCAATTTAGAAGTAATTGAACACCGTGAGGTATTAGGACAAGACTTCAAAATTTATGGTAACATAGAAAATCCAATTTTCAAGGCTGATGAAGTTAAAAATTGGATTGAACACTCTAACACAAGTATGATGCTTGCAAATGTTGAAGAATCAGAGAAGTTGCTAATTCAAATAGGCACTCTAAACAATGCTTATAGTGCCTGGTTCCTTACAGAAGACGGACTTTATGAAGTGCTGATGCAAAGCCGTAAGCCTATAGCAAAGCAATTCAAGCGTCAGGTTAAAGAAATTTTAAAAGAAATCCGTAAGCATGGGATTTATGCTACAGACAATGTTTTAGATAGAATTCTTGCAAGTCCTGAGTTTGGAATTAAACTTCTTACAGAATTAAAAGAAGAGCGTGAAAAGAGAAATGCATTGGAAACAAAAGCAGCAGAAGATAAACCTTTAGTTGTATTTGCAAACGCAGTGGAAACTTCCAAGACAACAATTTTAATTGGAGACCTTGCTAAACTCTTAAAGCAAAATGGTTATGACATTGGACAAAACCGCTTGTTTGATTGGCTAAGAAAAAATGACTACTTGATAAAAGGTGGCAGTAGAAAGAATATGCCAACTCAAAAAAGTATGGATATGGGATTGTTTGAAGTTAAGGAATCTGCAATTACAAATCCAGATGGAAGCATCAGAGTAACAAGAACAACTAAGGTCACAGGCAAGGGGCAAATTTACTTTATTAATCTATTTGTTCCACAGCCAATGAATGTATAGAGGAGGATATGCAATGAAAGGAAGTTATTTAAAAATTGCAGAAGGTTATGAATTAATTGCTACTGGATTCAGAGAATTAGCAGAAGTAAAAGAGGCACATGAAAAGAAAGCTGCACCAGAGACAATACAAGAAATAACAGAAACACCAGCTAAAGCAGAACCTCTTAAAGAAGAGGCTACTAAAGTAACCTTAGAAGATGTACGAGCAGTTTTAGCAGTTAAAACTCGAGAAGGAAAGACACAAAAGGTAAAAGCCTTACTTAATGAATTTGGTGCAGACAAACTCTCAAGTGTGCCAGAAGACAAGTTAGCTGATTTGATAGCTAAGGCGGAGGTACTCTAATGGGGAAACACGCACGATTTTCTCCATCATCGGGGAAGAGGTACATAAATTGTACCCCATCTCTACGATTGGAGGAACAGTTTACAGATGAGGAGTCTAGTTACGCAGCAGAAGGTTCTGCTGGACATGCGTTAGCCGAACATCTTATTAAAAAGCATTTAAAGTGCCTTAGCAAGAGACCTGTATCAGATTACTATTCTGATGAATTGTTGGCGGCTGTAGATGAATATGTAGCCTATGTGATTCAGCAGATTGAACTAGCAAAACAGATATGTAAGTCTTCTGTATTTATCATAGAACAGAAAGTTGATCTTAGCTCTTATGTAGAGCAATGTTACGGTACGGCAGATATGGTAATTGTGACAGACAAAAAGATACAAATAATTGACCTAAAACTTGGAAAAGGTGTTCCGGTCAGTGCTATTGAAAATGTGCAGCTTATGATATATGGATTAGGTGTGTTGAACGATTTAGAAGTTCTTTTTGATATAGAAGTATTAGAACTTACTATTGTACAGCCAAGGTTAGAGTCGATTAGCACATGGGAAATTACAGTAGATGATTTAAAATCATGGGCCAATAAAGTTTTTGTACCTAAAGCAAAGATGGCTCTTGCTGGTGAAGGAGAATTCTGTGCAGGAGACTGGTGCCGCTTTTGTAAAGCAAGATTTCAATGTAGAGCAAGGGCAGATGAGTTTTTAAAGTTGGCACAGATGGAATTTAAGGAGCCATCTCTACTTAGTGATGATGAAATGGCAGAAGTACTTACTGTTGCAGATGACCTTAAGAAATGGGCAGAAGAAGTATATACCTTTGCACAAAATGAAGCAATTGTTCATAACAAACAATGGCCTGGTTTCAAATTGGTGGAAGGCAGAGCTAATCGTAAGTATACAAGTGAAGAAGATGTCGTTGAAGCTGCTAAAGTAGCAGGTTATGAAGATATCTTCAAACAAAGTCTTATTGGTATTACAGAAATGGAAAAACTGATGGGCAAGAAACAATTCAATCAGATACTTGGAAATTTGGTATACAAGCCACAGGGCAAAGTTACCTTAGTTCCAATGTCAGATAAACGTCAACCAATAAATTTAGCTACTGCAAACGATGATTTTGCAGAATGATTAGGAGGAAAAAATTATGAGTACAGTAAATAACCAACAAGTAACTAAAGTTATTATCCCTTGCAGATTTTCTTATTTAAACTGCTTTGAACCACAGTCCATCAATGGAAGTGAGCCTAAGTATTCAGTGTCAGCAATTATAGATAAGAAGGATAAAGAAATCATCAAAAAGATTCAAGCTGCAATTGAAGTAGCAAAGAAAGAGTCTGTAGCAAAATGGGGTGGTAAAATCCCTGCTAATTTAAAAACACCACTTCGAGATGGGGATATTGACCGCCCTGATGATGAAGCTTATGAAAATGCATACTTCTTAAATGCTAACAGTAAACAGGCTCCTCAGGTAGTAGATAAAAGTGTACAACCTATCCTAGACCAATCAGAAGTCTATAGTGGATGCTATGGTAGAATCTCGGTAACTTTTTATGGGTATAATTCCAACGGGAATCGCGGCATAGCAGCGGGACTAGGTAATATACAGCTGTTAAAATCTGGAACTCCACTTGGAAGTAGAAGAAATGCTTCAGATGACTTTGATGCAGTGGAAGCAGAGGAAGATTTCTTAGGGTAAAGCAATAGGGCGGTGGGCAACCTCCGCCCTGTTACATATAGAAATTCTTCCGTCACTTTTGTAAATACAGTCATTACTATTTTTAAAGGAGTTGATTCGATGAATAGTTGGATAAGAGAAGAAGTAGGAAAATCAAATACAGGAGGTCTTATGTATGGCAAAACAGTTGAGCGTGGATATTGAGTCATATTCAGATATAGACCTCATCAGCTGTGGTGTATATCGATATGTAGACTCACCAAACTTTGAAATTCTTTTATTTGCGTATGCCATTGATGAGGGGGAAACAAAAGTAATTGATTTGTCTAGTGGGGAGCAACTATCTACAGATGTAATGGATTTACTCCTAGATGATTCTGTAGTTAAGACCGCTTTCAATGCCAACTTTGAACGTACTTGTATCAATAAATACTTTGGATTACATTTAAAACCAGAGGTATGGTGTTGCACCGCAGTACAAGCTTCTATGTTGGCTTTGCCACTTAACCTAGAAGGTGTAGGTGAAGTGCTATCACTTGATAAGAAGAAAATGTCCGAAGGAAAAGAACTCATTAAATATTTTTGTTGCCCGTGTAAACCTACTAAAGTGAATGGTGGCAGAACACGAAACAGACCAGAAGATGCTCCTGAAAAGTGGGAGTTGTTTAAAACATATTGTATACGTGACGTAGATGTAGAAAAGCAAATTAGAAGAAAATTAGCCAAATTTCCTATCAGTGAAAATGAGCAAACGTTTTATTGCTTAGATCAGAGAATAAATGATAGGGGCATTATGGTAGATAGAAGAATGGTGGAGAATGCAATTACCTGTGACTTGATTTATAAGGATATGGCAACTAAAAGAGCCTATGAATTATCAGAATTAGATAATCCCAATAGTGTATCGCAATTAAAGGAATGGTTACTTAAGAAGGGTATAGAAGTAGATTCTCTATCCAAAGAGAATGTAAAAGAACTAGTAGATAAAACGGATGGAGATGTTTCAGAACTATTAAAATTAAGACTTTCTATGTCAAAAACTTCAGTCAAGAAGTATGAAGCTATTGATAGGGCAGTTTGCCATGGAGATAGAGTTCATGGATTATTACAATTTTATGGGGCAAATCGAACTGGGAGATGGGCAGGCAGACTGGTGCAAATCCACAACTTACCACAAAACCATATTGAAGATTTGGAACTTGCTCGTTCACTTGTAGTAGATGGCAGATATGAAGATGTAGAGTTACTTTATGAAAGTACACCAAATATTTTATCAGAATTAATAAGAACGGCTTTTATAGCAAAACCAGGTTATAGATTTATCATTAGTGATTTTTCTGCCATCGAAGCAAGGGTACTGGCATGGCTTGCAAATGAATTCTGGAGAATTGATGTGTTTAAGACACACGGTAAGATTTATGAAGCTTCGGCATCTGCTATGTTTCATGTTCCTGTTGAAGAAATAACAAAAACCTCACCACTTAGGCAAAAAGGTAAAATCTCAGAACTTGCTCTTGGATATGGTGGTGCAGTAGGAGCTTTAATTTCTATGGGTGCACTTAATATGGGGTTAGCAGAAGAGGAGTTACAACCTTTGGTTAATACATGGAGACAGGCCAATCCACATATCTCACAGTTTTGGTGGGATGTAGATGCAGCAGCTATATCAGCAGTGAAAGATAAAAGAGCAACTAGTGTTGGAAAGATTAGATTTGATTACCACAGTGGGATTTTGTTTGTAACGCTCCCATCGGGCAGAAAACTTTCTTATGTGAAACCCAAAATGGAACTAAACAAATTTGGGAGAGAAGGACTTACCTATGAAGGAATTGGTGAATCAAAGAAGTGGATGCGTCTTGAAACCTATGGACCAAAGTTAGTTGAAAATATTGTACAAGCTACTAGTAGAGATATATTGGCAGAAGCAATGCTACGCTTGGAAGAGAGAGGATTTGCTATTGTATGTCATGTACATGATGAAGTTGTACTTGAAGTTCCTATAGGTATTTCTTCAGTAGATGAAGTCAATGAAATTATGGCAATGAACCCAAGTTGGACAGAAGGTTTGCCACTAAAGGCAGCAGGCTTTGAAAGTCTATTTTATAAAAAGGATTAGGAGATAGAATGATAACAGAAGAAATGTGTAACATCTGCAGACATAGGTTCTATTGTCTGGCAGCAAATAAAAAAGACTATTGGTGTGGAAATTATCAATCCCAAGGAGGTAGGCAGAAATGAAACTGTTTGTATCAATTGGAAATTCAAGAATGGAAAAGAAGTGGAACGGGCAGGAGATGGAATTGGAAGCTTTTATTGAAAGAATCTCTCATACCCACCGAACTGCGGAGACTATAGAGCAATATAAGAAAATGCCAAAGGGAAAACAAGATGATATTAAAGATGTGGGTGGGTTTGTTCTTGGAAAGCTAAAAGGAGGCAGACGTAAGAAAGACAGTGTTATTTCAAGGTCTGCCATTACCCTTGATATGGACTATGGCACAGAAGATATTATTGATCAATTGGAACTGTTTCATGATATGAAATGTGTGCTTTATTCTACTCATAAGCATACACCAGAGAATCCAAGACTTCGCTTAATAATTTTTTTAACTCGTGAGGTTACACCGGATGAATATGGTGCAATTTCTAGAATGATTGCATCAGATATAGGTATTGAATTATTCGATGATTCTACCTATGAACCTTCAAGACTTATGTATTGGCCAAGTACATCTTCTGATGGAGAGTTCATTTACAAAGAGATTGATGGAAAATTGGTAAACCCTGATGAGGTGCTTGCTCGTTATCAGAATTGGAAAGATTTAAGTTTATGGCCAGTAAGTAAAAGGCAACATATTGTGGTGCAAAGGGATATTAAAAAGCAGGCAGATCCATTAGCAAAAGACGGAATTATAGGGGCATTTAACCGTACTTACACAATAACTCAGGCAATGGATACTTTTATATCAGATGTGTACAAGCCAAGTGCAATGATAGGACGTTACGATTATGTTCCAGCTGATTCAGCATCGGGAGTTGTGGTGTATGAAGATAAATTTGTATTTAGTCATCATGCCACAGATCCCGCTTGCAATAGGCTTATGAATGCTTTTGACGTGGTACGTATCCATAAGTTTGGACACCTTGATACAAAAGCAGATGAAGATACTGAATCTACAAAACTACCCTCATTTAAAGCTATGCAGGAGTTTGCATCTCAGAATGAAGTTGTGAAATTGACACTTGGCAAAGAAAGAGAAGAAGCTGCAAAGATGGAGTTTGAGAATGAAGAGGAGTGGAGAAGTGGTCTTGAATACAGCAGACAGGGTGTGATTGTTAATAATCTAAAAAACCTTTTACTTATTTTAAATCATGATGAAAATCTAAAATCCATTGTGTTTAATCAGTTAAGTGACGGAATGGAGATAAAAGGAGAAGTTCCATGGCAGCATCCATCAAAGTTTTGGAGGGATGCAGATGATGCACAACTTATTTCTTATGTAGATTTGACTTATGGGAACTTCTCTGCAAGAAACTATGACATTGCAGTATCCAAAGTATCAGATGATCGCTCCTATCACCCAATTAAGGAATTCTTAGCATCACTTCCAGAATGGGATAAAGTACCAAGAGTAGATACGCTTTTGATTGATTTTCTTGGTGCTACAGATAACCTATATGTTCGTGCAGTAACTAGAAAAACCTTATGTGCAGCTATAGCTAGGGTGATGAAGCCAGGATGCAAGTTTGATACGATGCTTGTTTTAAGTGGTCCACAGGGTAAAGGTAAATCCACGCTGATAGCAAAGCTTTGTGGTGAATGGTTTAATGACTCCTTGCTTCTTAGTGATACTAAGGATAAAACAGCAGCAGAGAAGCTACAAGGATTTTGGATACTTGAAATTGGAGAATTAGCGGGACTTAAGAAAACAGATATAGAAACACTTCGTGGTTTCCTCTCAAGGCAGAATGATATCTATAGAGCTGCATTTGGAAGAAGAGCTACACCCCATCCTAGGCAATGTGTGTTTATTGGAACAACCAATGCAGATACCTATCTTCGTGATATTACAGGAAATCGTAGGTTTTGGCCTGTAAAAGTACCAGGTGGTACAGGTAGAGGTTCATGGGAATTGGCGGATGAGGAAGTAGCACAAATTTGGGCAGAGACACTTTATTATTATAACGATGGAGAGCAAATCCATCTTCCAAAGGAACTGGAGGAGATGGCGGTTCATGAACAACGTGAAGCCATGGAGCAAGATGAGAGAGAGGGAACAATCAGAGATTATTTGGATATGTTACTACCAGTAAATTGGGATAGCATGAGCCTTTATGAAAGACGCAATTTTATCAATGGCTCTGAATTTGATGGAGGGAATCATGTTGGCGTGAATAAGAGAAAGAGAGTCTGCAATATGGAAATATGGTGTGAATGCTTTGGGAAGGAACGGGGTAATTTGAAACGTCAAGATGCCAATGAGATAGCTGCCATTATGAGTAATATTGAAGGGTGGAAACATCCAGAGGGTAAGATGCGTTTTTCAATTTATGGTGTAGTAAAGGGTTATGTTAGAGAAGAAAATTAGGGCAAAATTTACGGAAACCATCGGCAATAAGTTGCTTTTTATAAAGGTTGCACTTGCCGATGTGGTAGCCATAAAAGAGTGGCTAGAGCAATTAGTGTAAAATGGCTAACCGTAAGGGATGCAGGGTGGTTGGTTTCTTATGTTGCCTATACTTACTTATATTTATGAATGTATATATAATAGGGTGTTTCATACGTGTAAAGTGCATATTGCACCTATACGCGCGTAGAGAGGCTATTGGGAAACGGAGGTGAAAAGATATGGTGACAGAAAAGCAGATTGAACAGGCGGTTGTCCGTGAGGTAAAAAAAATGGGAGGTCTTGCGGTTAAGTTCGTGTCTCCTAGTTTGAATGGTGTGCCAGATAGAATTATTCTTCTGCCAAAATGTAAGATTGCATTTGCTGAGATAAAGGCTCCTGGAAAGAAGATGCGACCACTTCAACTGAAAAGAAAACAGACCTTCGAGAACTTAGGCTTTCATGTTTATTGCATAGATAACTTAGAAATGATTGGAGGGATTCTTCATGAAATACAATCCACATAATTATCAGTCCTATGCCACTGAATTTATATTAACACATCCCATCTGTGCTTTAATGCTCGATATGGGATTAGGCAAGACTGTGATTACCTTAACGGCTGTATGGCTTTTAGCACTTGATTATTTTTCTGTTGGTAAAGTGTTAGTTATTGCACCTAAACGAGTAGCAGAGGATACCTGGAGCAGAGAGTTTGAAAAATGGGAGCATTTATTTGGATTAAAGATTGCAAAGGTACTTGGTACAAAGAAACAACGAGAAGATGCACTTAGGTGTAAAGCTAATATTTATATTATTAATAGAGAGAATGTGGTGTGGCTAGTAGAAAATTATAAATGGGATTTTGATACGGTTGTTATTGATGAACTCTCTTCTTTTAAATCCAATAAAGCACAAAGATTTAAAGCATTAAAGAAAGTAAGACCTATGGTCAAAAGAATCATTGGGTTAACAGGTACTCCGGTTCCAAATGGTTTGTTGGATCTTTGGCCGCAAATGAATTTACTTGATATGGGTGAAAGGTTAGGAAAATTTATTGGTGGTTACAGAGAGCAATTTTTTCTTCCAGATAAGCGAAACCGTGATGTTATCTTTTCCTATAGGTTAAAGGCAGGAGCAGAAGAAAAAATATATGAACTGATAAGTGATATTTGTATTTCCATGAAAGCAGTTGATTACTTAGATATGCCAGAGTATTTTAGTAATCGTGTAGAGGTTATGATGGATCAAAAAGAAATGGCTTTTTATACACAACTTGAAAAAGAAATGGTAATTCAGATTGGAGAGGAAGAATTAGATGCAGTGAATGCTGCTGCACTTACAAATAAATTGTTACAGATGGCCAATGGAGCTGTATATGATGAAAACAAAAAAGTAATTCATATACACGATAGAAAACTAGAAGCACTTGAGGATTTGATTGAAGCTGCAAATGGTAAACCACTTTTAGTTGCTTATTGGTTTAAGCATGATAGGGATAGAATCCTAGAAAGATTTGATGTTAGAAATATTAATACAGCAAAGGATATAGCAGATTGGAATGAAGGGAAAATTCCTGTGGCATTAATTCATCCAGCATCAGCAGGACATGGACTTAATTTACAAGATGGTGGATCAACTATTGTATGGTTTGGACTTACTTGGTCTTTAGAACTATATCAACAGATGAATGCAAGATTGTATAGGCAAGGACAGAAAAATACGGTGGTCATTGAACATATTATTACTGTAGGAACTGTGGATGAAGATGTTATGAAGGCCTTGGAGAGAAAAAATGTTGGACAGGCAGCATTGATTGCAGCAGTTCGAGCAAGGATAGGAGGAACTTTGAATGAGAGCAGAAATGATGTTTAAAGAGTATAAAAACATGAAACGAGAACTTTCTGTTCTCGAGTTTCAGTTAAGGCAATTTGTGGGGATTGATGAAGAAGAATTAATTGAGTCCATGTGTTTCTCACATCCAGAAGGAGATGAAAGAATACAGACAAGTAGTATTTCTGATAAGACCTCTAAAATAGCTTTAAATTATAAACATATAGCAGAACGTGAGAATGAGGATTGGTATGACTTTCTTTTGAAGCGATATAAATCAATCCATGAAGAAATTACCTTTTTTGAACATAATATATTAGAACTTCAGGGCGTCTTATCGGAAGTTATGATGGATTTATTGAATGGTGAACTAACTTGGGAGACAATGATGAAAAAATATAATGTTAGCCACGCCATGATTGGAAAGTATCGTAAAGCAGCTATTAAAGAATTAAATGCAAGGTATGAACTTCGTGATAAGCAGACAGAAGCTTATATCTTAAGTTAGGAGGAGATGAGAATGTGCAAACGTGGTGATATATATTATGTGGACTTTGGAAAAAACTATAATTCTTATAAGCAGAGTGGGATTCGCCCTGCGGTAGTTGTTAGCAATAATAAGGCTAATAGAAATTCTCCTGTAGTGACAGTGATACCACTTACTGCAAGGACATGGAAGAAAAGATATCTCCCTACCCATGTTCAAATACCACCGAGAGTAATTAGTGGATTAGATAAGGCAAGTATGGCTCTAGCAGAACAGGTGGAAACATTAGATAAGAGCTTACTTCTTGAAAAGATTGGTGAAATTGTTGATGACATGGTAATGGAACAAATAACGGTGGCATTGCAGATACAAATCGGTGCTTATGCAGAGTATAATTAAGAATGGCAGTCGGAGTGAGTTCGGCTGTTTTTTTGTGGAAATAAAATTGATTATTTGTTACAATGGTTACTAAATAAACATTGTTGCACGACACAGAAATTTATATTATTATAAATTTTAAAATTATAAGGGTTGGCAATAATGAATTGTATGTGGGGATCATTAAAAGTAAGAGATATAGGCAAACTTGTACCAGGAGGTGATTTTTTGATAGTTACTTTAAATAATTTAACCACACAGAGAATAGTACCCCAAATAGAGATTAATATGTATAGAGAACAGTTGCTTAGATATATTGAAGATTACCAAGTTAATCTTAATGATAAGGCAAATGAGTTTTCAATAAATGCAAATAGAAAAGCTAAAATAGTAATCGCACATGTAAGCAACCCTGATAATTTAGAATTGAAAAAAGATTTTATAAAGATTGAACCAGAAATAGGGAAAAAAACTAGGGCTATAATTGAAGAATACATGCGTAGAATTATGTTTATGCTTGGTAATATATCAGAGTGCATTGTGATAGATAATTGCAAGAGAGATTCAAATCTGAATATAAAATGTATTAATTATGCTTGTTTTAAAAATGACATAAATGAATATTATAGTGACATCCAATACGATAGATATACGCCCTTTTCGCCATCTCATAAAAGAGTAGTCTTATATAGCGATGCAGGAATCATACACTACCAAAATAACAATTATGTTTATGAGCCTAATCATATTAATAAAGACATTATTTGGTGTGCCAAGGAATCGATGGAGGATATTTTAAAAGCGAATATTCCCTTTACAAAATATGAATTAATGGCAAAGCTTCAAGTAAAGTCATCTACAAATTATGGGAATATTGATTGGAATGAAGATAAGTATAGATTTTCCCCAATCATATATTTTGATTTGAATAGAGATATTAACTATTTGTATGAATATTTGAGAAACAAGAAATCACAATTATATGTGAGGTCAATTTTTGATTTCAATATTAAATTAATGGAAGAATGTATGTGGTATTTTAGATTACTAGCAGGACATTTTTCAGGGTTAATTGACTTGAGGAAAGAAATTAATTTGTCTACATTAGACACTATGAATAAGGGTATAGTAAAGTATATTTTTAATTCGGACATAAAGGCACTTTTGAATGAGGATAGCGTAGTAAAATCAGAAAAATTATTGCATGGACTACAAGATACCATTTTAGCTACCAATCAGGGCAATAGTATAGATATTACTTGCGTTTAGATGAAAATACCTAATTTCATGTAGTTAAATTTCTATATTATTTAGATGTCACCCCCTTTTGTTACTTGGTAGACTAAGAGTAGACTGACTTTTCATTTTCTTTGTGTTATTATTAAGATGCGAGAAGTAGAAAGAGCCAAGGCAAATTTGTCTGCGGTTCTTTTTTTATGCCTTGCCGAAGCGTATCTTTCCATCCTTTCACTACGCTTCGTACATAAGAGAGGAGGGATGGTTGATGCCGAGAAAACCCCAAAAGCCTTGTAAACATCCAGGATGTCCTAATCTTACAGAAGAGAACTATTGTGAAGAGCATGGAAAACTTTATGTTAATGAAAGAGGTAGTGCTTCAAGTAGAGGTTACGATAGTAGATGGAGAACTGCTAGAAATAGATTTTTAAAAGCTAATCCTTTGTGTGTTAGATGTAAGGAAAAAGGTAAGCTTACTAAAGCAACAGTTGTTGACCATATTAAACCACATAGAGGTGACAAGGTATTGTTTTGGGATGAGAGCAATTGGCAGCCACTTTGTAAGAGTTGTCATGATACTAAAACAATGACTGAAGATAGATATAAAGAATATAAGTTTTGAACACGGTCATTTTTGAACGGGGTAGGGGGTATCAAATCTCTATGAAGGACAAGCTGGTGACCGCCGCTCCCTCTTGCGT
This sequence comes from Clostridium sartagoforme, assembly GCF_039521405.1. Classification (NCBI taxonomy): domain Bacteria; kingdom Bacillati; phylum Bacillota; class Clostridia; order Eubacteriales; family Clostridiaceae; genus Clostridium; species Clostridium sartagoforme. The sequence continues at coordinate 32,860 of NZ_BAAACH010000012.1, read as the reverse complement.
GAATTTTCGCAGAATTAAACAAGGGGGGTACTATAAAATCGCATAATAGAAAGTTCAAATTAAGTAGCTACAAGGGTTTGTGGTTACTTTTTTATTGCGTAAAAGTTTATTGAAAGGAGCAACTCACATGACAGCTGAAGAAAAAGAAAAAATACGGGAACTTAGATTAAAGGGAATGGGATATAAAGGGATTGCAGGACTTTTGGGATTATCCAGAGATAGTGTTAGAGGATTTTGTAAGCGAAATGGTTTAGATGGTGACTCATGTGTTGTTGCTCTTAATGTTGAAGAAAAAGTAAAGAGAAATCTACTCTGTGCTTGCTGTGAAAAACCTATTAAGCAAAAGGAACAAGGTAGAACTAGGAGATTTTGCTCAGAGGAGTGTAGGCGTAAATGGTGGCGTGAAAATCAAAGCGAAAGAAATAAAAGTGATGATGCCACTTACCAATATACATGCCCACACTGTGGTAAAGAGTTTAGTGTTTATGGTAATAAGAAACGTAAGTACTGTAGCCATAGCTGCTACATAAAAGATAGATTTTGGAGGGACGATAATGGAGTTTAAAAAATTGCAAATAGATTCACTTGTGCCTGCTGAATATAACCCAAGAAAAAAATTAAAGCCTGGTGATAGTGAGTTTGAGAAGATAAAAAACAGCATAAATGAGTTTGGATATGTGGACCCTGTTATTGTGAATAAGGATTTAACGGTAATTGGTGGGCATCAGAGAATATCAGTATTAAAGACACTTGGAGTTACTGAAATTGACTGTGTAATTGTTGATGTTGATAAAACCAAAGAAAAGGCATTAAATGTTGCACTTAATAAAATTAGCGGTGAGTGGAATAAGGAACTCTTAGCGGATCTTATTGAAGACCTTAAGTCATTAGATTATGATATTGCTTTTACAGGATTTGATCCACCAGAAATTGATGCACTGTTTAATGAACTACGCCCTAAAGGTGTGAAAGAAGATGGCTTTGATGAGCCACTTCCTGAAACACCAATTACAAAGCAAGGAGATATTTGGATCTTAGGTAGACACCGTTTAATTTGTGGTGATAGCACCAAGATTGAAACTTATGAAAAGCTTATGGAAGGCAAAAAGGCAAATTTAGTTGTAACTGACCCACCCTATAATGTTGCATATGAAGGTACTGCTGGTACAATTCAAAATGATAATATGGATGATAAAAAGTTCTATGAGTTTCTGCTTAATGCTTACAAAGGTATGTATGAAAGCCTCGCAGATGGTGGTTCAATTTATGTTTTCCATGCTGATAGAGAAACCGTTAATTTTAGAGTGGCATTTAAAGATGCAGGATTCTTTTGCCATCAAACTTGTATTTGGGTAAAGAATTCACCAGTACTAGGAAGATGTGATTATCAATATAATCATGAACCAGTACTTGTAGGTTGGAAACCTACTGCTGGACATAAATTTTATGCAGACAGAAAACAGAGAACTACTTGGAACTTTGATAGACCTACAAAATCAAAGTACCATCCAACAATGAAGCCAATAGCTTTAGTAGCTTACCCAATTACAAATTCAAGTTTAACTAATTCTATTGTTGTTGACCCATTTGGTGGTAGTGGTTCTACTCTTATTGCCTGCGAACAAACAGATAGAATTTGCTATACCATAGAGCTTGATGAAAAGTATGCTGATGTTATAGTTAAGCGGTTTATAGAGCAAGTTGATAGTGATGAAACTGTGTTTCTTTTAAGAGATGGTGAGAAAATTAAATATGCTGATATTCAAAAGGAAGGTTGTGATTAATATGACCTTCCTTGATTTTTGTGCTGGAATTGGTGGATTTAGATTGGGGTTAGAACTAGCAGGGCATAAATGTATTGGATTTTGTGAAAAAGATAAATTTGCAGTTAAATCATATAAAGCAATGTTTGATACGGAAGGAGAGTGGTATGCAAATGATGTTACAGAACTTAGAACAGAAGAAATCCCAAGAGCAGATATTTGGTGCTTCGGATTCCCTTGCCAAGACATTTCAGTGGCAGGAAAACAACGAGGACTTAGAGGAAAAAGAAGTGGAATCTATTTCAGTATTATTGACCTCATCAAAGGCAAAGCAGAAGAAGATAAACCCACATACTTACTTATTGAGAACGTTAAAAACCTGCTCTCAATTAATAATGGATTTGACTTTGCCACCGTTCTCTCTGAACTGGACCAAGCAGGGTATGACACACTCTGGCAGGTGCTTAATTCTAAAGACTTCGGAGTTCCTCAAAACCGAGAGCGTGTGTTCATTATCGCAAATCTTAGAAGCAGAGGTAGACGAGAAATATTACCTCTCAGCAGAGAAAACACAGCAGCTCTTAAGCAAATTATAGGTGGAATGCAAGGCTATAGAGTTTATGATTCTGATGGTGTTTCTGCAACTCTTGTTGGTAATGCTGGTGGAGTTGGTGCAAAAACAGGTCTTTACTTTATAGATCAATCAACTACAAAGACACAAATTACAGATACATCAAGATGTATTACATCTCGTTATACAGCAGGAGTGGTAAATAGAACTGCTATGAACAGTGGAGTTCTTGAAGCTTATCCTATTCTTACTCCAGATAGAGAAGAGAAAAGACAAAATGGAAGAAGAATGAAGAATGCTGATGAGCCTATGTTTACCTTGACTGGTCAAGACAGGCATGTAGTTGCTATTAAAAATGCGACAAAGAAAGGTTATGCAGAAGCTGATATTGGAGATGGCATATACCTAAACTTCCCTAATAGCACCACTAGAAGAGGGAGAGTTGGAAAGGGCATAGCTGGAACGCTTGATACTTCTTGTGCAGTAGGAACACTTGATAAAAATTATCGCATTCGCAGGTTAACTCCCAAAGAATGCTTTAGACTTCAGGGATTCTCAGATGAACTGTTTCAGAAAGCAAAAGCTGTGAATTCAGATGCCCAACTCTATAAGCAAGCAGGTAATGCAGTAACAGTAAATGTTGCATATGTAGTGGCTATGACACTACAAAAATAGTGATTTTATTTGATAGAATCTCGCATATATAACTGGCTATATACACCTTTCAGAGGTAATATGTACACTACCAAAAGGTAATAAACACACTTTGAAAGGGGTAGAAAACATTGAAAAACCAAACAATCGGTGTAGAAATTGAAATGACAGGAATTACTAGAGAAAAAGCTGCTGAGGTTGCTTCAAATTTTTTAGGGGGACAGATTGAAAGAACATTTGATAGCTACGATACCTACAAGGTAACAGCACCAGACAGAAGGGTTTGGAAGATAATGAGTGATGCCAGCATTAAAACAATGAAAAATGAAAAAGGTAGACTTGCTTCAGCAGACAGAAGTTACAGCGTTGAATTGGTCACACCGATTTTAAAGTATGATGAGGACATCGAAATTTTACAAGAACTTATTAGACAGCTTAGGCACGCAGGTGCAGTTAGTGAAAGTAGATTACAATGCGGTATACACATTCACATAGGTGCAAAAGAACATACACCAAACACGCTAAAGAACTTGGTTAACCTTATGGCTTCAAAGGAAGATTTAATTTACAAGAGCTTTGAGATAGACCCTGCAAGAGTAAAGTATTGCCAAAAGGTTAATGAGAATTTGATTGGAACTATAAATAAGAAAAAACCAAAAACACTAACAGACCTTGCTGATATTTGGTACAGCGAGTACGGTGTTGAAAATAGACAACGTCATTATCATACAAGCAGATATCATGGGCTTAACCTGCACAGCACTTTTACAAAAGGAACTATTGAATTTAGACTTTTCAATGGAACTTTACACGCAGGAAAAATTAGAAGCTACATAGTTTTCTGCCTAGCAGTAAGCCACCAAGCATTAAACCAAAAGAGTGCAAGTGCAAAACGAACCCACACCGATAATGAAAAATATACTTTTAGATGCTGGCTACTAAGACTTGGACTTATTGGAGATGAATTTAAAAATTGTAGACAGCACCTTATGAAAGCACTTGATGGAGATGCAGCTTGGAGAACACCAAGAGTTGCTTGAAACTAAATCTACAAAAGGGGCTACAATGCCCCTTGTAGTAAACTAAATAGGGGTAAAGAAGGAGAAATGAAAATGGCAGGAAAAACAAAACTGTATGGCGCATATGGCTCAAATATGAATTTGGAGCAAATGAGTCATAGATGTCCCAAAGCTAAGGTTGCAGGAGTTGGAATGCTTGAAGATTACAAGCTAACATTCAGAGGAAGGTATAAAGGTGTTGCAAACATTGAACCTTGCAAAGGTAGGAAAGTACCAATTGTTTTATGGGAAATAACTGAGGATTGTGAAGTAGCTCTTGATTTATATGAAGGTTATCCTAATTTATATATAAAGGAAGAAGTTGAGGTTACGGTAAAAGGTAAATCTAAAACACCTATGGTTTATATTATGGCTAGAGAATATACCAATATGGTAGCAGCTCCTACAGAATATTATTTTAACGTAATTGCTAGAGGGTATTCTGATAACGGAATTGATTTAAAACCACTGCAAATTGCATATTCAGAATGCTTATCTGAACTTAGATAGTGGAGGTAATTATGGATAAATTTTTTACACAGAAAACATGTGATAGATGTGGTGGCTCTTTAGAGAAAGGCAGAATAATGTCAATGTTTAATACCGATTGCATTTGCATGGATTGCTCTGAAAAAGAGAAAAAGGATAAGGATTATGAGAAGGCAGTTAAGGCTGATCACGAAGAAATCAAGAAAGGTAATTATAATTACAAAGGCATTAAAGGTTAAATAGAAAGTTATGTTAAGGGTCTACAAATTGTAGGCTCTTTTCTTGCGATAAATTTTAAAGATTGGGGGTGAAACCTATGGCACAAAGAGGAAGAAAGCCAAAGCCAACTGCAGTAAAGGAACTTGAGGGCAATCCTGGCAAAAGACCGCTTAATGAATTTGAACCTAAGCCTCAGAAAAAAGCACCAAAGTGTCCTAGTTGGCTTGATGCAGAAGCTAAAAAGGAATGGAGAAGGGTTGCAAAGCAACTTGAGGAACTTGGTATATTAACAGAAGTTGATATGGCAGCCTTTGCAGGATATTGTGAAGCTTATGCACGTTGGAAAGAGGCGGAAGAATTTATATCAAAGCATGGAACAATTGTAAAAACCCCAAGTGGTTATTGGCAGCAAGTGCCACAGGTGTCTATTGCTCAGACTTATCTTAAGATAATGATTAAATTCTGTGAACAGTTTGGACTTACACCTTCTTCAAGAAGTAGAATTGTTGCAGACAAAGGTTCTAATGATTATTTAGACCCTATGGAAATGATGCTAAGGGGCGAGGTGAAATAATGTATGATGAAGCAAAGGCAAAGCACGCTGTTAATTTTATCAACTGCTTAAAGCATACAAAAGGTCAGTGGAGAGGTGTTCCTTTCGATTTACTTCCTTGGCAAGACAAAATCATAAGAGATATATTTGGCAATGTAAAAGAAAATGGATACCGTCAGTATAATACTGCTTATATAGAAATTCCTAAGAAGAATGGTAAATCAGAACTTGCAGCAGCAGTAGCACTACTTATGACTTGTGGTGATAATGAATGGGGAGCTGAAGTTTATGGCTGTGCTTCAGATAGACAACAAGCGTCTATAGTATTTGATGTTGCTATCGATATGATTGATCAGTGTCCTGCATTGAAAAAAAGAATTAAACCTATAATGTCAGTAAAGAGAATTATATATAAGCCGACAAATAGCTTTTATCAGGTACTATCAGCTGAAGCTTATACAAAGCATGGACTTAATGTTCACTCGGTTGTTTTTGATGAACTTCATGCTCAACCTAATAGAGATTTATTTGACGTTATGACTAAAGGCTCTGGAGATGCAAGATTACAGCCACTATTTTTTCTTATAACTACCGCTGGTACAGATAGAAATTCTATTTGTTTTGAGCAACATCAAAAGGCACTTGATATTATTGATGGTAGAAAAATAGATCCAACCTTTTATCCAGTTATTTATGGGATAGATGATAATGATGATTGGGGATTAGAGAAGAATTGGTATAAGGCGAATCCATCTCTAGGACATACCATTGATATAGAAAAAGTTAGAAATGCTTATAATAGTGCAAGAGAAAATCCTGCTGAAGAAAATATATTTCGTCAGCTTAGATTAAATCAATGGGTAAAACAATCAACTCGTTGGATGCAGATGGATAAATGGGACGAGTGTGATTTTAATATAGATTTAGATTCATTAAGAGGCAGAGAATGTTATGGAGGACTTGACCTCTCAAGTACTACAGATATTACTGCATTTGTTTTAGTTTTTCCACCAAGAACATCAGATGAAAAATATATAGTAATTCCTTACTTTTGGATACCAGATGATAATCTAAAACTTAGAGTAAGAAGAGACCATGTACCTTATGATGTGTGGGAGAGGCAAGGTTTTATAAAAACTACAGAAGGTAATGTGGTCCACTATGGATTTATAGAAACTTTTATTGAAGAGTTAGGAACTAAATACAATATAAAAGAAATAGCTTTTGACAGGTGGGGAGCAGTTCAAATGGTACAGAACCTTGATGGTATGGGATTTACAGTAGTACCCTTTGGACAAGGATATAAAGATATGTCACCATCATCAAAAGAATTAATGAAGTTGACCCTTGAGAAGAAAATAACACATGGAGGAAATCCAGTACTTAGATGGATGATGGATAACATTTATGTTAAAACTGACCCAGCAGGAAATATTAAGCCTGATAAAGAAAAAAGTACAGAGAAAATTGACGGTGCAGTGGCTTTGATTATGGCACTAGATAGAGCAATTAGGAATCAAGGTGGAGGTGGTAGTGTTTATGATGAGAGAGGAATTCTCATAATATAGTTTTTAAACTTAATTAGTAGAAGTTTAGTATATTTATTGATATAATTGTTGTAATTAAAAGTTTTTTAAAGTAGTTTATTAACATTAATGGGTATACTGATATTAGGGGGAAACATAATTTATGGGAATAAAGGATACTAAAAAAGGAAAATTAATATATCATTTGACAAAGTTAAGTAATCTCGACTCAATTTTAGAAAATGGGTTATTACCAAGAAAAACCATTATTGAGGAGAAAATGGCTTTTGGAGATGTTGCAAATCATGAAATAATATCAAAACGTACAGAGTTAGGGTTAGATATATATACGCCTTTTCATTTTCATCCATATTCATCTTTTGATGTTGCAGTTAAAAATACATATGAAAATGAAGATTTTATTTATATTTGTATTTCAAGAAGTGATGCTGAATATAACAACTTCAAAATATTACCAAGGCATCCGCTTAATATGGAGGAATGCAAACTAATGGATTATGCAGAAGGTTTTGAAGCTATCGATTGGGATACTATGCATAGTAAAGGAAGAGATGATGATTATGCAAAAAAAGTTAAGATGGCAGAATGTTTAACAGAACTTACAGTGCCAGTAGAGTGCTTTCAATGTATTTATGTAAAAGACGATGAAACAAAAAAACTAGTTGAGAAAAAATTAAAAGATCACGGTATAACTGAAAAACCACCATATGTTGATGTTATGCCTTGGGTATAGAGGAAAGTAATAAGGATAGGGAGGTGAGAACTTGATTATATATACAACAGGTGATTTATTAAAATCACAAGCGGAAGTGTTGGTTAATACTGTTAATTGTGAAGGATATATGGGTAAGGGAATAGCTTATCAGTTTAAGTTACAGTATCCAGAAAATAATATGGATTATGTTAAAGCTTGTAAAAGTGGTAATCTCAAAGTAGGAAAGTTACACTATTTTAGAGAAAAAGGAAAGTTAATAATTAATTTTCCTACAAAAGATAAGTGGAGAGCAAATTCTAAAATGGAGTATGTTGCAGATGGATTAGATGAATTAGTTAAGTTAATTAATTTACTAAATATTAAATCTATTGCGATTCCACCATTAGGTAGTGGAAATGGTGGACTTATTTGGGGAGAAGTAAAGCAATTAATTGAGCAAAAGCTATCAGTGATATCCAAGGAGATAGAAATTTATATTTATGAACCTTCTAAAAATTATATTTCTCAACCTACGATTGAACCTAAATTAAGTACTTCAGCTTTAGTGTTAATGCAGATAAAAAATAGGTTAAATAAGTTTGACACCTTAAGATTACAAAAGACAGCATATTTTTTAAATATATTTTCAAACCAAAACTATTTTATTTTTAAAAGACATAAGTATGGTCCGTATGATAATTCTATAGCTATAATTAGTAAAAATATTAAAGAGTATCAAAAGTATCATAATGTCAAAAATACAGAAGATGCTTATAGAATTTTATATAATAAAATAGTAAGTGATAATGTAGAAACTAAATTGGCTCAATTGAATCCGTTTATAGAGAAAGCTGCAAATTATGTGAATTCTATCGAGACAAATCATGAGCTAGAATGTTTGGCAACTATAGTATTCTTAATTAGTGAACAAAAAGTATTAAGTGAAGGTGAAATCTTAAAACATTTTAAAGAATGGTCTGCAGATAAAGCTAATAGATATTCAGATAATGATATCTTAAATGGGATTTACAAGTTATATAATTCAAATATTATTGATAAAACTTTTACGGGATATATTGTTACAAGTTAGATAAAGCATCTGATCACAGGTGCTTTTTTCATACCCATTTTTAGGAGGTAAACACAATGAAAATACCAATAATATCAAGACTTTGGGAGCCTAGAGCAGGCCCTAAAAATAATTTTTGGGGTAGCACTTATAGTTTTTTCTTTGGTAGTACCACTAGTGGTAAAACAGTAAATGAAAGAACAGCAATACAAACTACTGCAGTTTATGCCTGCGTTAGAATATTAGCTGAAACAATAGCTTCATTGCCACTTCATACTTATAGATACACAGAAACTGGTAAGGAGAAAGCAGCAGAACATAAGATATATCATCTCCTTGCAGATGAACCAAATCCTGAGATGACCTCATTTGTGTTTAGAGAAACACTGATGGGTCATCTTTTATTATGGGGAAATGCTTATGCACAAATAGTTCGTGATGGAAGAGGCAATGTGATGGCTTTATATCCGTTAATGCCAGATAAAATGGCTGTGAATAGAACTGAGAATGGTGATATTTACTACGTTTATAGCAAAGAAGGACAGAGTTATCCCCTTAGAAGTGATGAAGTTTTACACATTCCTGGTCTGGGATTTGATGGTTTGATTGGTTATTCTCCAATAGCTATGGCTAAAAATGCTATAGGTATGGCAATAGCAACTGAGGAATATGGTGCTAAATTCTTTGCAAATGGAGCTAATCCTGGAGGTGTACTTGAGCATCCAGGGGTAGTAAAAGACCCCGCAAGAGTTAGAGAGAGTTGGAACAGTGTGTATCAAGGCAGTTCCAACGCACACAGGGTTGCAGTTTTAGAAGAGGGCATGAAGTTTCAAAGTATAGGTATTCCACCAGAACAAGCACAGTTTCTACAAACTAGAAAGTTTCAAATTAATGAGATAGCAAGGATATTTAGAATTCCACCACATATGATTGGAGACCTTGATAAATCAAGTTTTTCTAATATAGAACAGCAATCATTGGAATTTGTTATGTACACACTTGACCCTTGGGTTGTTAGGTGGGAGCAAGCTATTAAAAGAGCCTTGTTTACTGGAAGTGAAAAGAAACAGTATTTTGTTAAGTTCAATGTGGATGGATTACTTAGAGGTGACTATCAAAGCCGTATGAATGGCTATGCTGTTGGAAGGCAGAATGGTTGGTTATCAAGCAATGATATAAGGGAACTTGAAAATCTTAATAGAATACCAGAGGAGCTTGGTGGAGATTTGTATTTAATTAATGGGAACATGACAAAGCTTGCTGATGCAGGAGCATTTGCAAATAAAAATACTACAGGATTGGAGGTAAAGTAATGAAGTTTTGGAACTGGATAAAGAATGAAGACGGCAGAACACTTTATTTTGATGGATACATTGCACAGGATAGTTGGTTTGATGATGAGATTACTCCTAAGCAGTTTAAGGCTGAACTTACAGCTACAGAGGGAGATATATCAGTATGGCTGAATTCACCAGGAGGAGATGTATTTGCTGCAAGTCAAATTTATAACATGTTAAAAGAGTATAACGGCAAAGTAACAGTAAAGATTGATGGAATAGCAGCTAGTGCAGCATCAGTTATTGCTATGGCAGGGAATGAAATATTAATGTCACCAGTTGCAATGATGATGATCCATAATCCATCTACGGTTATTTTTGGTGAAGCAGCGGATTTACAAAGTGGAATCGATATGCTGTCAGAGGTTAAAGAAGGCATAATCAATGCTTATGAGCAAAAGACAGGACTTCCACGATCTAAAATATCAAAAATGATGGATGCTGAAACTTGGTTTAGTGCTAAAAAAGCAGTAGAACTTGGTTTTGCAGATAAAGTTTTATATGAGGATACTGAGGGAAATGCTACAGATGGTTTTATCTTTGATAAAGTAACTGTTACTAATACCTTATTGAGAAAAATACCAAAGGCACAGAAAACACAGCCTGTAGTAGAGACAGGAACACCTCATGAACAACTATTAACAAGACTTAATCTTATAAAGAATTAAATTGGAGGAATGTATATGAATAAAATATTAGAACTTAGAGAAAAAAGGGCAAAACTATGGGACAGTACAAAGGCTTTCCTAGATAGTAAGAGAAATGACAATGGATTATTATCAGCGGAGGATACATCTACTTATGAAAAGATGGAAGCTGATGTTGTAAACTTAGGAAAAGAAATAGACAGATTAGAAAGACAAGCAGCACTAGATTTGGAACTTTCAAAGGCAACTTCTAGTGCAATTAGGAACAATCCTAATGCTAACCTTGGTGGAGAAAAAACAGGTAGAGCATCAAATGAGTATAATAATGCATTTTGGAAGAATATGAGAAATAAGAATGGTTTTGATGTTCATAACGCTCTACAAGTAGGAACTGATAGCGAGGGTGGATACCTTGCACCAGATGAGTTTGAAAAGATATTAATTGAAAGCTTAGAAGAACAAAATATATTTAGACAGCTTGCAAATATAATTACTACATCTTCAGGAGATAGGAAAATACCTGTGGTTGCAACTAAAGGTACAGCATCTTGGGTTGATGAAGAAGGAGTTATACCAGAATCAGATGATTCATTTGGACAAGTATCTATAGGAGCATACAAATTAGCCACTATGATTAAGGTTTCTGAGGAACTTCTTAATGATAGTGTTTTTAATTTAGAGAGTTATATTGCTAAAGAGTTTGCTAGAAGAATTGGTGCAAGGGAGGAAGAGGCTTTCTTCATAGGTGACGGCACTGGAAAGCCTACAGGAATATTTAATGCCACTGGTGGGGCATCACTTGGGATTACAGCGGCAAGTGCAACAGCTATAACCATTGATGAGATTATGGATTTATTCTATTCTCTAAAATCACCATATAGAAAGAATGCTATATTTACTATGAATGATGCTACAGTTAAAGCTATTAGAAAGCTTAAAGATGGAAATGGTCAGTATATATGGCAGCCATCTGTTACAGCAGGACAACCTGATACTATTTTAAATAGACCAGTAAAAACGTCTGCTTATGTACCAACATTAGGATCAGCTGCTAAGACTATTGCCTTTGGAGATTTTAGTTACTATTGGGTAGCTGATAGACAAGGCAGATCATTCCAAAGATTAAATGAACTTTATGCAGCAACAGGACAAGTTGGCTTTAAAGCAACACAAAGGGTTGATGGAAAGCTAATCCTTCCTGAAGCTATTAAAGTGTTACAAATGAAAGTTTAGTATAAAGCATTGGAGGTGAGTGTATGGTTCTTTCATTGGAAGAAGTTAAATTATATTTAAGAGTTGATGGTGATGAGGAAAATACACTCATCACTAGTTTTATAATTACGGCAGAAGAAATATGTGAAGGAATATTAAGATATCCTATATCAGAATTCACTACAGTGCCAGAAACAGTAAAGCAGGCAGTTTTATATGCTGTATCCAATATGTATGAAAATAGAGAGAACTTTGAGACTAAAGAGGTTCTTGAAACAATGACAAGGCTTTTATTTTCTTATCGAAGGGAAAGTTGGTGATGTTATGTCTATAGGAGATTTAAGGCATAGAATTACTTTTCAAAGGTTAACTTCAGCATTAAATGAAAATGGCTTTGAGATTGAAGCTTGGCAGGATTATAAAACAGTATGGGCAGCAGTTTCGAATTTATCTGGTAGAGAATATTATCAAGCTGCAGCAATCCAAGCAGAGAAAACTGTAAAATTCCTAATAAGGCATTTTGAAAGTGTAGATACATCAATGAGAATTTTATTTAAGGATAAGCAGTACAACATAACTTCCATTGATAATATGAAATATGCTAATAAGCATCTTGAAATAAAAGCATTGGAGGTGGATAACAGTGGCTAGTATTGAACTTGAAGGTATGGCTGAACTTATTGATAAGGTTAATAAGCTTGGAGCAAAGGGAGAAGTTATTAAAAAGAAGGCACTAGATAAAGCAGGAGAACTTGTAAAGACTAGCATGGAGAGAAAAGCACCAAGGTCTGCAGAAACTAAAAAACATATGGCAGATAATATAAAGGTATCAGAAATAAAAAAGGAAAACGGTGTGGACTTTGTTAAGATTGGACCTAATAAAGGTGATAATTCAGAGTTCTTCTATAGTAAATTTACAGAATGGGGTACAAGTAAAATACCTGCACAGCATTGGGCTGAGAATTCTTTACTTGAGAATAAAAGAGAAATAAATCAAACCATTAAGGAAGAATTGCAAAGGGGACTTGAGGAATGATAAATAAAATAATTATAGATGCTCTAAATCCACTCAAGATTCCAGTTGCTTTTCAAAAGTATAGTGGCAAAGCTGAAACCTATATTACTTTTCATGAGTATTTAGCTACAGGTGAAGAATATGAGGATGATGAGGAAAGCTTAACAGCACATTATGTTCAAGTAGATGTTTGGTCAAAAGTTGATTACACAGATGTAGTTAAAAATATAAAAGAGCTTTTGCTTAAAACAGGATTTAAAAGATTAAATGAAATAGACCTTTATGAAGAAGATACAAAAATCTATCATAAAGGTCTTAAATTTTATTATTTAGAAGAAATGGAGAGTGGTATAAATGGCTAGACAAATAGGATTAAAAGATATTCATATTGCTATATTAAAAACAGATGATGCAACTGCAACAACTTATGATCCACCAATGAAGCTAGAAAGAGCAATAAGTGCAAAGCTTTCACCAAAATCAAATTCAGATAATATTTATTCTGATGATGCAGTGGAGGATATAATAACTGCCTTTGAAGGTGTAGATGTTGAAATTGAAGTAAATCAATTATCACTTACGAGCAGAGCAAAGCTGCAGGGTTCAAAAGTGGTGAAGGGTGTACTAATAGAAAATAAGGATGACATACCACCAACTATAGCTTTAGGTTTTAAGTCAAAGAAGAATAGTGGTAAATATAGATTTGTGTGGCTCTTGAAAGGTAAGTTTGAACTTGCCACAGATGAATATGATACAGAGGCAGAAAAACCAAAGGCTCAGAGTGCAAAGCTAAAGGGAAAATTTTTCTCAAGGGAGTTTGATGGTAACTACAGATTTATCTGTGATGAGGATGCTCAAGGTGTAGATGCAACAATTATTAGTGGGTGGTTTACTGCTGTGCCAGTAGAGCCTACAGTGGCACCGTAGAAAGGATTGTCTACTAAAAATAAATGCATACATTAGAAATATGGAAGAAATATGTAGGAAAACTCTATACTAAGATAATTGGTCGAGTTATAATGGAATTACGCTATAAAAAGTGCCATAAAGTAACAGATAAATTTGAATTTAAGAACAAGGTAGAAACAAATATGATGATGAGGTGAAATGCAAATGGGAAGAGGAATGAGATTTTTAGAATCATCAGCAACTCCAGAAGAAGACTCCTACAGATATAGAGTTGAATGGGATGATCAAACAACATCAGTAAAAGAAATGATCAAAAATGGTGGGAAAATTGAGCATTACGGTTCTGGTTCAAGAGATGTTTCAGGTTTCGATAATGCGTGGGACGTGTTTAATGATTACAGAGATAATCCGGATTTCATAGGTGTACGACTAATAAGAATTGATTCGAATGGAAATGAAAGTATATATGCATCTAAATAAATTTATCGAATGGAACAAATGAAGCAGGAAGAATAAAAAGGTTTTATTGTGCTCGACAAATATCAATTTATAAAACAGTTTTAATTTTAAGACTTACAATATGGTAAGTCTTTTTTCTTGCCCCAAATTCAGATAGGAGTTGATAAATTTGAAAGCATCAGAACTAAAAAATAAAGGAATAAAGTTTAAACTTAGTGATAAGGAATATGAACTTAAATTTGATATGAACACCTTCTGTGAGTTAGAAGAGGTCTATGGTGATATTAATAAAGCCTTTGAGGATTTACAGAACAGAAAGATTAAAGCAATAAGAGCACTGATTTACTCAGCAATTAAATCTGAAGATGAAAGTGTTACTCTTAAAGAAGTAGGAAAAATGCTTACTTTAAATGATATGGAGAGATTAGGAACAGCTATTAATGAAGCATTGATAATAGCAATGCCAGAAGCAACTGAAAATATGGGGGAATAGAAAGCCACACTGATTCCGAAGGATGGGATTGGGAGTGGCTTTTTTATTTAGGAACAAACCTTTTAAAAATGACTGAGGAGCAGTTTTGGAAAAGTACACCTAAGAAGTTACAAGCACTTTTCAATGTATACAAAAGAGTAAATGGAATTGATGAAGAAGAGGAGCTTGATTATATAGACAATGTTATTTTCTAAGGAGGTGATGTGATGGCAGCAGATGCAAGTACAGTTGTAGCAAGAGTAGGTCTTGATGATAGAGGCTTTCAAGAAGGTGTAGCAAAAATCCAAAGAGGTTTAAAGTTAGTACAAAGTGAATTTGCAGCAGCTAGTTCAAGACTAGGGGACTTTGGTAAATCTACCGATGGATTAAGACTTAAAGCAGATACCTTAAACAAACAAATAGAACTTCAAAAGGATAAAGTTGCAGCTTTAAATAAAAGCTTTCAGGAAAGTGTTGAGAAAAAAGGTGCTGATGCAAAGGCAACAGAAAATTTAAAGATAAAGCTAAACTATGCAATAGCAGAACTCAATAATATGCAAAGAGAACTGAAGGAAACTACTACTGAATTAAACACTAAGAGTTCAGCATGGTATAAGCTTTCTGAAGGAATGGATAAAGCAGGAGAAAAGATGAAAGCTGTAGGAGAGAAAATGTCCTCAGTTGGAACAAAACTTTCTGCCGCTGTTACTTTACCTCTTTTAGGAGTCGGAACTGCAGCTACGAAAATGGCTATGGATGCAGTTGAATCAGAAAATTTGTTTGAAGTGGCTATGGGTTCAATGGCAGGAGATGCAAGAAAGTGGTCAGAAGAAACCTCAAAGGCTCTTGGATTAAATGCCTATAATGTAAGAAAAAATGTAGCTACATATAACTCAATGCTTACAAGTATGGGGCTTACAGGTCAGGAATCTTTAAAAATGTCTGAAGGGTTAACTCAGCTTTCTTATGACATGGCATCTTTTTATAACCTAAAACCTGAGGAGGCTTTTGAAAAACTAAAGTCAGGTATTTCAGGGGAGGCAGAACCTCTAAAAGCATTAGGAATATTGGTTAATGATACAACAATAAAAACTTATGCTTATGCCAATGGGATAGCAAAACAAGGTGCAGAATTAACTGAGGCTCAAAAGGTTCAAGCAAGGTATGGGGCAATCATGGAAGCAACCAAGAATGCTCAAGGTGACCTTGGAAGAACTATGGACAGTCCAACTAATAAGATCAGAATAATGAAAGAACAGGCAGAACAGATTGGTATTCAATTTGGCCAAATTTTGATTCCTATACTTGAGAAACTTATGGCAGTGATAAAACCATTGATGGATAAATTTCAAGGGCTATCTAAGGAACAGCAAGAAAACATTGTGAAAATAGGCTTGGTTGTAGCAGCAATTGGTCCTGTTATTTTAATAGTAGGAAAAGTTATCACAATCATAGGAACATTATCTTCTATTATAAGTGCAGTTTCAGGAGCAATTGCAGCAGCAGGAGGTGCGTCAGCGGCACTAGGTGCAGTATTTGCAGCAATAACTGGTCCAATTGGAATTGCAATAGCTGTTATAGCTGGACTTATTGCAGTAGGTGTACTTCTTTATAAGAACTGGGATACTATAAAAGCTTCAATAAGCGGCATATGGGAATGGCTTAAAACAAGTATTAGTAATTCGGTATCAGCAATAAAAACAGCTATAGTTTCTACATGGGAATCAATAAAAGCTGTGGTTCTTCCAATAGTTGAGGGTATAGCAAATGTTATTAAAACTATCTGGGAAGGTGTAAAGACGGGATTTGCTTTCTTATGGGAAGTAATAAAAGCTATTTTCATCAGTGCTTGGACTATTATTTCATCTATTGTTCAAACCTATATAAATATAGTTACAGCTGTGATAAGTGTTGCTTGGCAGCTTATTCAAGTTGTAACAACCACTGTGTGGAATGCTGTATCTGGTGTGATAAGTACGGTTTGGAATGGCATTGTAGCATTACTGAACCCAATAATACAGGGAATAGTCAATGTTTTAACTGGTGCTTGGAATACTATAAGATCTGTTACAACAACAGTGTTTAATGCAGTTTCTTCAATAATAAATACAGTGTGGAACTCAATAGTTAATTTTATTACACCAATAATAAATTCCATAGTATCTACTTTGACTACGGCTTGGAACACTATAAAATCAGTGACAACTGCCGTTTGGAACACCATACAGTCAGCTTTAAATGCAGTATGGAATGGAATAAAGAATACCACTACATCTGTTTGGAACTCTATTTCAAGTTTCTTTTCAAATATGTGGAGGGGAGTATCAAGCCTATTTACAAATACAGTAAATGGCATTAAAAATACTGTATCTAATGTATGGAGCAGTATTTTAGGAGTTACAACAAATGTATGGAATAATATTAAATCTGCAATAATGACACCAATTAATGCAGCAGTGAATTTTGTGAAGGAGGAGATAGATAGAATAAAAGGATTCTTTAGTGGATTAAATATAAGTCTACCTCATATTAAACTTCCTCACTTTAGTTTAGAAGGAGAATTTAGTTTGTCTCCTCCTAAAGTTCCACATTTAGATGTTAATTGGTATGCAAAGGGAGGGATCTTTAACAGGCCAAGTGTCATTGGTGTTGGTGAAGCTGGAACTGAAGCGGTACTTCCTATTGATAGATTAGATGATCTTATGGCAAAGGCAATTGAAAAAGCAAAAGGAGGAAATGGCAGTGGACTAACACTTCATATAGAAAATTTCATTAATAATACAGAGAAAGATATAGAACAGCTTGCTTATGAACTTGAATTTTATAGGCAGAGAGTATCAATGGGAAGAGGAGGTGCTTAGGATGCTTAGTTTTAATTTTGGCGGTAAAAACAGCTTTACAGACTATGGAATTTTAATAACTAAGAGACCTTCCATTCCTTCTCCCAAAAGAAGAATATCTAATGTAGTAGTGCCAGGTAGAAATTCAAGTTTGAGATTTGATGAAAATACCTATGAGGATATTACAATAACAGTTGAATGTTCTTTGAAGGAAGGAAGTCTTCCTAATAAAATTGATGATGTAAAGGGTTGGCTTATAGGCACAGGAGAAAGCAACTTGATTTTTGACTTTCAAACAGATAGAAAATATGTGGCACAAGTAGTTAATGCAATTGATTTTACTCAAGCTTATAAATATTTTTCTAAGTTTGTTATTGTTTTTAACTGCCAACCCTTTAAATATGCAGTAAATAACAGTAGCATAAATTTTATTACATCAGGGAAGTTAACCAATCCAGGTACAATATACTCTGAGCCTATAATTAAGGTTGTAGGGAACGGAGATATTACTCTGAATATTCAAGCTCAAACTGTAAAATTCAAAGGATTAACAGATCATATTATTTTAGATAGTCTTCAGCAAAATGCATATAATCAAAATGGAGAAAATCTAAATAGTAAGGTTACAGGAGAATTTCCTGTTTTATCTGTTGGAGATAACAGCATCTCTTGGAGTGGTAATGTTTCGAAGGTGGAAATCACTCCAAATTGGAGGTGGTTATAATTTGATTTGTGTATATGATAGAAGGACTTTAAAAGGTCAGTTTGATAATAACGGTTTAGCTGCTTTACATGAAAGTACTCTATTAGAAATAACAGAAGAGTTAAATGGGCAGTATGCCTTGGAATTGGAGTATCCTGCTAATTCTAAAAAGGTTCAGTATTTACAAGAGTTCAATATAATAAAAGTCAATGAACAATTATTTAGAATATACAAAGTGGAAAAAGTACAGGCCAGTGATAAAAGAATTAAGGTTTATGCAAACCATATCTTTTATGACATGGCCTATTATTTTATAGAAGATGTAAGAGCAGAGAATGCACCAGTAAAAACTGCAATGCAGAAGGCTTTAGTAAATGATTTATCTACCATATATACAGTAGATAGTGACATAATAGTTGCTAATACACTATATATGGTAGAAATAAGTCCAGTTGAAGCATTTTTCAAAATGATAGAGAGATGGGGACAAGGAGAACTTTTAAGAGATAACTACACAGTTAAAATTCTAAAGCAAATGGGAAATGACACTGGGGTATTAATAAAGTATGGAAAGAATATTCAAGGGTTGAAGGTTACTGTTGATACAACGGAAGTAGTAACAAAGCTTTATCCTAAAGGTGCTGGTGGAGTTAAGATTAAAGAGAAATATATTAGTGTTCCCAATTGGGATAGTAGCAGCTATCCACCATTTCCAATTATAAAGAAAGTAGAAATTAATGATGCTGGTGATGAAGTAACTTTAAGAAAGATGGCTACTGATTTAGCCAATGTAATAGGATTAAGTACGGTTAATATTCAAGTAGATTTCATTGAACTTAGTAGGACAAAGGAATATGAAAACTTTAAGCAATTAGAAACTGTAAAGGTTGGAGATATTGTTACTGTAAGGCATAGTGAATTTAATGTAGATGTTAAAGTAAAGGTCATTAAAACAAAGAATGATATATTAACTGGCTTAAATACTAAAGTTGAACTTGGACAGCCACTAAAGGATTTAACTAATACAATGGACCCAGCCTCTTTACTGAAAACCGTAAAAGATGATTTAGGAAACCAAGTAGCACAAGCTTTAAGTTCTATGCTTTATTATGCAAGTCCACAGGTTTTAACTATTAATACATCAGTGCAGCAACCTATATATTTAGGGGTTACCGCAATAGCCAACACCAATCTTACAGTGCTTTTATCTATTTATGGTGTAGCAAGTCAAGCTTGTACTCTAACAATAAAAATACAACTTGATAATACGGATATAACTTTTACACCAAAAACAAAACTGCAGCAAGGGGATAACACCATAGGAATACCACTTGGAATTCCACAGGTAGCAGCAGGAGCGCATTATATAGGTGTATTTCTTAGTGTTGATGCTGGAACTTTAACAATACCGATATGGAATTTACAGCTTATGATTGATGGTAGAAATCTTCAAGGTGGACTTAATGCAGAACCGCCACACGCAGAAGTTAAAGATTCTCAAGCCTTTGTTGCTATGCACAGTATGTATTTCAATTTGTTAGGCGGAAATACATTTAGAAATATCATTATAGATCAACCAATTAACCAAGCAGGAAATACAAATCCAAACAATCCTGCATTAAGCAGCAACCAAGGAGTTGCTATAAATACAATTACGGCAAATAAGAATCAGATAACTTCCTATTTTATAAGTCAAATAAAGTATGGGGTTATATGGGATGTGATTCCTGTTTTGAGTAACCAATATTTATATAATGCATCTGACTTAGCAATAGACAGTAATGGAATGTATTTTTTAAGTACAGTTCCTGCAGTTGAATTTACAAAGCTTGCAGACACAATCACTGATGGAGTTGTCTTCGCAGCACCAATGGCAGATGCAGCAAAGTGGTCTTATATAGAAACCTTGGAGGTGAAGTAATATGCCAGCAATAAGCACACAGCTTTCAGCCTTAGGAAATACAGGAATGACTAGGCTTGGGACTACTAATGATGATACTACGGTAAATATTGCTATGGGCATGACAATGAAATATGGAGGAGAAGATGTAACTACCATTTATACAAGCGGTAATAGTTGGGTTGGGTTTGGTAGCGGTACACAGCATTTAAATATAAATAATAGAGATGCAAGCTACAATGCTCTTTATTACAGCACTGAAACAATGTATGGACAAACTTGCTTTAGGCTTAGATTTGAAGGAAATACTTATTATAGTTCCTGGGGTTCAAACAATTTAATTTGGGAACTAATATGTTTTCCTGATGGTGGGATGACCTTAATTATAGTAAGAAATGATGGTGGAGGAACAAGTAACTTTGATTCAAAAGGTAATGGGACAATAAGTTATGGTTGTCAAACAGGAAAAAGCTACGCTTTAACACCAGCTGATCCTTCAAATAGAGGAACTTATTATGCTATTTCAGAAGGGCAGTGTATGCCTGCTATAACCAAGTATTTAGTTCAGGATGGAGAGGAGATTAAAAATTATACTGAAACTACTGTTTTTTCAAAACTTGCTAGTGAATTAAATATTAGATATATAAGGGACTGGGTTAATGGAAGTACAGCAAATACAGGCAACCACTGGGTAGAAATACAAGCTATAACTAGCTTAGGTGCAAACGTAGCTCAGAACAAACCAGTATCTTCAAATGGTCCTATTGAAGATAGCTCAAGACCACTATCAAGGGTTACTGATAATAGCACAGATACAAGTTTATATGTTGGGATTTCAATGACACAACCAGCTTATGTAGAGATAGATTTACAACAAGGTTATCAATTAAGCACAATAAAAATATGGCATTATTACAGTGACAGCAGAACTTATTATGGAACAAAAACTCAAGTTTCAGAAGATGGCATCAATTGGTTTATAGTATTTGATAGTACTTCTAGTGGAACTTATCAAGAATCAAGTAGTGGAAAGACTCTGACTTTAAGTAGTATTACAGCAGTATTGAAGACGGTTCAATTTGCAAAGATTGGTGATGC
Source organism: Clostridium sartagoforme (assembly GCF_039521405.1). Classification (NCBI taxonomy): domain Bacteria; kingdom Bacillati; phylum Bacillota; class Clostridia; order Eubacteriales; family Clostridiaceae; genus Clostridium; species Clostridium sartagoforme. The sequence continues at coordinate 11,651 of NZ_BAAACH010000012.1, read as the reverse complement.
ACCTTCAACCCCACAAATGTTTAGAGATTTTGGAAATGATAAGCCGCATCCAACAAGGGTGGGGATTGTTAATCCAACTCCTACATTACTCATGTGGTGTGATTTTGCTACCATGTATGATACAAATCCACCTCCAAAGATATATCAGACAGGTGTACCTTATCCTAAGCTTATAAAAATGGCAAATGATGAATTCTTTGATGAAGCCTATATTATAGGAATAGTAAAAGCAACTCTTCAAGTAACTTGCAGTGGAGCAAGTGTTTTAAAGTTTGCACTAAGTGAAAATGGAGGAGTTACATGGAAAGCTTGGTATAACAACACTTGGGTTTCTTTAGATATAAATAATATGCAGGATGTAAAAGACAGGGGGATGACTAAAGCAACTCTTGAAGCAATAACCGAAGCTCAATGGACAAGTCTAGGGTTAAGTAATAAGAAAATAAGATTTGCATGGTATATAGAGCAAGTCAATTTAAACAGTCCAGTTATAGTAAGACAGATAAAGTTAGATTATAAAACACAGGGGGTGTAATCGGTGAAGTTTAGGGAAAGTGTGGCTTACAGTAAAGATTTCATAACAGGTAGGAAGTTTGAGGTAGTGAAAAATAAGCCTATTGCAGTACCAACAAAAGGTGTATTTACTGTAGAGCTATTTGATGCAATAACAGGTGAGAAGACCTATGAAGCTAAAAGTGAAAATAGGATATCAGCAGTATTTGCAAATGCAGCTTACTTAGATGGGTACTTCTATAAAATACTAGATAACACTGTGAACAATGATATTTACAGGTGTTACAATAGCCAAGGTTATGGCCCATGCAATGTATTAGCATTAACTGACGGAGATATTCCAGAAGATCCTTATGATTATTGGATGTGGGGAAACGTAATAGGATATTGTGATTTATGGCAGAACTATGCTGGCTCCAACACAAGAAGAGGTAACAGAAATGCCAATGAATCAACTAGACCTGCTACATATGCTAACGGTAGTGGAACAATATTAAATTCAGTAACTAGGCATTGGGTAGTGGATTTTCCTACAAGTGCAGGGAATGGAACATTTAAAAGTATTTATTTAACAGGTTTTGGGAGCATGGAAAGCGGTAGTTATGGATATCCACAGTATAATTGGCTTTATGATAAAAAATGGCTTAAGTCAGGTAATTCTAGTGCTAGTTTAGGAACTCACAGCGTTGCAACAGATGAAACTTATTTCTATGCGCTACAAGTTGATTCTACCAAAGTTTATTGTTGGGATAAGAGAACTTGGGTGGCTCAAGCTGATAAAGCACTGCCAGCCAATGCAAGGAGTATTTGTTACGATAAATACACTCAAAGTTTTTGGATTCTGCATACAGATGGAACATTTAAAAAGCTAGATAAGAATTTACAAGTGGTGCAAACCTATGGTAGAAGTGCAGCAATGGATACTGTTGATGGAGTAACAATGACAACTTCAAGATATTATTGGGATATATGCGTTACAGAAAGCAATGTATTATATACCTTTTATACTTATAATTCTAATCAGTCAATATGTAAAACTGTAATGGCTGTATACAACAAGGATGGAACTTTTGTTAAAAACATTACCATTCATAGTTCAAGCGGATACAATGCTACGGTGTTTGAAATTCCTAACAATAAACTAATGGTTGTAGCAAATGGTATTCATATAGTTTTTAATAAAACTGATTTAAGTATTTATAGCAATAGCCATAGCGGAAATAATGCTGGTCAATGGAGTAGTGGTAGTGACTTTTGTAGATGGGATTTTGATTTAAATCTTGTATGCAGATATTGGACAAGTAGCTATGGGTATATAGGTTTCAGTTGGGTTGTTCCAGCGGGAGCACATACACTCCTTCCAGAGCCTGTTACTAAAACTCCAACCAATACAATGAAAATACAATATGATTTAACTGTGGATTATGTGTATCCTTTGGATATGCCACCACATTAAGATAATAAATTCAGGAGGAGAAAGTGATGAAGAATATATTAAATGTTTTGCAATTGATATTTACCGCCTTAGGAGGATACTTAGGGTGGTTCTTGGGAGGAGTTGATGGCTTCATGTATGCACTGATTACCTTTGTTATCATTGATTATGTAACAGGCTTAATGGTAGCGGTACTGGAAAGAAAGCTATCAAGTGAGGTAGGGTTTAGAGGGATATTTAAAAAGGTATTGATTTTTGTATTTGTAGGCATAGGAAATATAATAGATGTTTATCTTCTTAAAAACGGTAGTGCAATTCGTACTGCTGTTATTTTTTTCTACGTTTCCAATGAAGGTATAAGCATTATAGAAAATGCAGCAAAGATAGGTTTACCAATACCACAGAAATTAAAGGATATTTTAGAACAGTTAAATAAGGAGGAGAAGAGTAATGGCTAGATTATGTTTTGATTATGGACATGGCGGAGAAGATGGAGGTGCTTGCTATAACGGTAGAAAGGAATCCAATGAAGTATTAAGTTTAGGAAGAGCTGTAGCAGCAGAGGTTAGAAGACATGGGATTACTGTTGATGAAACAAGAACTTCAGATGATACAGTAAGCCTTGGAGAAAGAAGTAATTTTGAAAATAGAAACACATATGACTATTTCATATCCTTTCATAGAAATGCTTATGAACCAGAAAAGGCTAGAGGCGTTGAAACTTACACCTATTTAAATCCAGGATCAAAGTCAAAAGGTTTAGCTGAAAGTATACAAGCTTCGCTTGTAGCTTTAGGCTTTGTAAATAGAGGAGTTAAGGAAGCTAACTATCATGTGCTAAGAGAAACCAAGGCTCCAGCAGTGCTTGTTGAGATGGGCTTTATCGATAATACAGGAGACAATAATCTATTTGATGCAAAAAGAAATGAAATAATAAAGGCATTAGCAAAAGCAATTTTAGCACAAGTAGGGGTTGATTATATTGAACTTTCTGCACCAACACAATCAGTAAGTGGACAAACTCTTTATAGAGTAATGGCAGGTTCTTATCAAGTCAGAGAAAATGCTGAAAATCAAGTTCAGAAGCTAAAGGCAGCAGGCTTTGATGCAACAATTATGATATTTAATAAGTAGTCGTTACTCTAAAATTAGGGTAGCGGCTTTCACTTCTATATAGCTTGACTTCTATCACCTTCAGAGTGATATATAGTAGTAACAATTTGATAGAAAGGAGTAAAATCAATGCGTGTAAGGATTATTGAGCCAATACAAAAGGTTCAAAAGGTAAAGAAAAAAGTTTGTGCTTATGCTAGAGTATCCACTGATAATGACAAGCAAGGAGAATCTCTAGAAAATCAAATACAATACTATGAAAATATCATATCAAATAATCCAGACTATGAGTATGTAGGAGTATTTGCAGATAGAGGTGTCACAGGAACTACTGAAAACAGACCAGAGTTTCAAAGGATGTTAGAACTTTGTAGAAATAAAAATATAGATTTGATAATAACAAAGTCAATCTCAAGATTTGCAAGGAACACAGCAATAATGCTACAGATAGTAAGGGAACTGAAAGATATAGGTGTAGAAGTTAGGTTTGAAAAAGAAAATATAAATACTTTGTCAGGGGACGGTGAGTTAATGCTCACCGTCCTCTCTTCTTTTGCACAGGAAGAAAGTAAAAATGTGAGTGATAATCTTAAATGGAGAGCAAGAAAAAAGTTTGAACAAGGGGAACTAATAATTAATACCACAAGGTTTTTAGGATATGACAAGGATGAGTATGGAGATTTAGTTATAAATCCTAAAGAGGCTGAGGTGGTAAAAAGAATTTTTAATGAGTACCTAAGTGGTAAGGGTGGATTTGCCATTGCAAAAGAACTTAATGCAGATGGTGTGCCTACAATTGGAGGAACAAGTTGGCATGATACAACAATCCTAGGAATTTTAAAGAATGAGAAGTACAAGGGAGATGCCATACTTCAGAAATATTACACACCAGACCATTTGAAAAAAGGTTCAGTAAGGAATAAAGGAGTTATTGATAGTTATTATATTGAAGATAACCATTCTCCGATAATTTCAAGAGAGATGTGGGAACAAGTTCAAGAAGAAATTAAAAGAAGAGCAGAAGCCAAAGGTAATGTTGCAGGATATACAGATAAGTACACAAAGAGATATCCGCTAACAGGAATGCTTTACTGCAGTAAATGTGGCTTTAGCTTAAGGAGAAGAACTTGGAACAGCAAATTAAATTGCAAAAAGATAGTGTGGCAATGTAGTAATTATATTAAAAATGGAAAAGATGCCTGCCAAGGAACGGTAATAGAAGATGAAGTTTTAAGCAGGCTTAATATAAAGGAAGAAATTATTGTGAGGGAGGAATTGAGGGATGGCAAGAAACATTACAGTTATACCAGCAAGGGCAAACAGAACCAATTTAGCACAGAACCTAGAACCACAGAAAAAGAAGATGGCAGCCTACTGCAGAGTATCAACAGACCAATTAGAACAGTTATCAAGCTATGAAGCACAGGTTGCATATTACACAGCTTTTATAGAGAATCACCCAGACTATGAATGTGCAGGGATTTATGCTGATGAGGGTATTTCAGGAACTAATACTAAAAAGCGTGAACAGTTTAATAAAATGATTGAGGATTGCAAGGCTGGAAAGATAGATATGATAATTACTAAATCTATATCAAGGTTTGCTAGGAACACTCTAGACTGTTTGAATTTTGTAAGGCAGCTGAAGGATTTAGGAGTTGGGGTTATATTTGAAAAGGAAAATATAAATACTCTAGATGGCAAAGGAGAAGTCCTAATCTCCATTCTTGCAAGCTTGGCTCAAGATGAGAGTCGTTCGATAAGTGAAAATTCAACATGGGGAATAAGAAGAAAATTTGAACAAGGAAAAGTGGTAGTAAACCATAATAAATTTTTAGGTTATGATAAAGACGAGGAAGGTAACCTTATTATAAATGAAAAACAAGCAAAAATAGTAAGAAGAATTTACACAGATTACCTTGATGGAAAAGGCCCAAATAGGATTGCAAGGGAACTTGAAGTTGAAGGAGTTCCTAATTGGAATGGTAAATCAAAGTGGTACGAAAGCAGCATAAGAAAAATGCTCAGTAATGAAAAATATAAAGGAGACGCCCTGCTTCAAAAGACATACACGGTGGATTTCCTTACAAAGAAAAGGGTAGAGAATAATGGTGAGGTTCCTCAATACTATGTAGAAGAAAGCCATCCTGCCATAATAAATAAAGAAATGTGGGAGGCAGTACAGCTTGAAATGGATAGAAGAAGAGCCTTTGCTGAAAAATATAACATTAGCAAATTAGATTATGCTACAGTTGATAATCCTTTTGCTGGAAGAGTTATTTGTGGACACTGTGGCAGTACCTTTGGAAGAAAGGTATGGAACTCTAACAATGAAAAGCTTAGAAGAATTATTTGGAGATGTAATAAGAAGTATATAGTTAAAGGTGAGAAGAGTTGTGAGAATAAGCATATAGATGATAGAGTTTTATACCAAGCTTTTATAAATACCTTTAATGCAATGATTGAAAATAAGAATTATTTTATGGAAAAGTGGAAGGAGCATTTAAAAAGTGATAACTTGCTTCAAAGATATAAGGCAAAGCAGTTTATTAGAATTATAGAAAATGCAGAAGCAATAGAAGAATTTGATATGGATTTGTTTTTTAGGATAATAGAGAAGATGACTGTGTTTGAAGGGGAGAAAATCATTGTAACCTTGCTTGATGGAACGGAGATAGAAGTTGTAATTGAATAGAGCAGAAAATATACCGGCTGAGGTGAAAATTTCATCTTGACCGGATTTTTGTTTTTTTGACGAAATAATCCATTTAAGAACGAAAATTATCTCAAAATTATGGAAATAAAAGATGTTTTGGTGTATTATTAATTATAAAATGCTTGTCTTGCATTTTCATTCGTGGTTGTGACTTTTGGGTAATGGACAGTTAATTAAAAATAAATATGTCAAAGATGAATAGTTCCTTGTAATATGTTTAGAGGGTAATTTATATATAAGAATTTGGAGGTATAAAAAAGTTGGGGAATGGATATGTAGCAGTTGGAGAGGTTGTGGAAAAAACATATAGGATTCCAAAATATCAGCGAGGTTATCGTTGGGAAAAGAAAAATGTTTCACAGTTACTAAAAGATATGTTTGAGAACAGAATAGTGTCACAAACTGAAATTAACAAGTATAATAATTATTCTCATGCAAATGGGAATCTTATAGCTAAAATATTTAATGAATCAGATATTAATCAACCTATTGAGCCTTATTGCATTCAACCATTAGTTGTAATGAGGAATGAAAAAGAAGAATCTTTTGATGTTATTGATGGTCAGCAAAGGCTAACATCAATAGCTATTATTAGAGCGGCCTTAAAGAATGTTGATGATTCAAAAAATAGTGAGATTAAACCAGTAGATTTGAGTTATGAATCTAGAAGTAATAGTGCAGTATTTCTAAAAAAACTATATGATAATACTGTAAATGATGTTAAAGAAAATAACATTGATTTTGAATATATGATCCAAGCATATAACGTAGCAATAGAATTCTTCTTAGAGGCCCTTAAAGGTATTGAAAACCAGAAAGTTAAAGAAGCTTATAAAGAATATTTGGATAACATTCTTTGTTGGAATACTAGATTTATTTGGTATGAAGTAGTTGGTGATAATCCGCAGAAGATTTTTGCAAATTTTAATACAGGAAAAATTGAGTTAACTAATGCAGAACTTATAAAAGCTTTGTTTATGAATCCTTCAAACTATGATTCTATTAATATTCAGGATAAGCAAATTGTTATATCAGAGAAATGGGATGAAATAGAAAACGAATTGCATTCACCTGATTTTTGGGCTTTTGTTCCCCACCGTGGACAATATGAAGTGAATGATAGTTTATATAGTACTCGTATAGATATAATTTTTGACTTTTTTATAATGGAAAATTGGATATTTAAAAATAATAAATCAATTGATGATTATATTCAATATAAAAAGCAACATAGTTCTGATAAATATTTATTTAATGAAATTGATAATTGGATAAAAGAAGAATTATCGAAGAATAACACTAGAAAAAACGAAGTTATGGATAATTGCTGGGCGAAAATACGTAAAGTATTCTTAGGATTAAAGGAGTTATATCTTACTGACGGAAGAAGCAATAATAAGAATAAAATTTATAATTTAGCTGGGCTTTATATTAATCTTAGAAATAAAAATGGTTGTGTTGATACATACATTGATAGTGAGGAAGAATATCTCAAAATTTATTATGTCTTAAGTCAAATACTTCAAAAGCCAAGAAACATTCGAGAAAAAGAATTATTAATGAGTATAAAAAAGGTTTTAAAAATAGATACAGGTATTGAAAAACACATAAAAACAATTCGATATAATGACGGGGACGCTTCTAATATTGTGCGACTTTTGTTAACATATAATATTGCTATATTAAACAATTCTGGTGGCATTGGAGAGCGATTTAATTTTCTTGCAAATGCCCAGAACAAATGGCAACGAGAACATATATTTGCGAGCAATACTGATGAAAACAAAACTGAAAGTATTGGGCTAAACCGCATTGATGAGCGAAAAGCAGCTTTAAAGATTCTTTCTACTAATGAGTATTTAGATTATGTTAACTTTGTTTATAATATTAGTAATAGCAGTCTTAGAGTGAAGATTAATGATCAGGATGAAGTGTTAGACATAAATAATGATGAGTATGTTCAGGAGTTTATTAATGGTAATATTGGATATGACAGAAATGGTTATCAAGAGTTATACGCACGTGCTTTAAAAGCTAGAAGAGATTCGAAAATACTGCTTGAATATTATGAATGCATCGATACAATAGATGGAATATTATCGGATGATAATAAGGATATAAGGAATAATCTTATATATAAACTTTTAGAAAGCATAGGATTAAAATATGCAACTAAAGAGTACATTGATGTATCGTTATATTCTGAAAAAATCCAAGAGTCTATTAAAGATGTTATGAATAAAGACGCCATTAGCAAAATAGAGATACAAGGCTTGAATTGGGAGTATAGTATATCCCAAAGCATATACGAAGATATAAAGGGAAGTATTAATACTGAAAATTGGTTTACAACACAAAATCAAGTAGAAAATAAAACAAATATTGAAGCTTTATTATCACAAATACAAAATTCATACACTAGCAAAATAAAAAATATTGTTTCAGGTGAAGGAATTGATAGTATAAAAAGTTTTAATAACATTAATGAATGGGAAATACTAGTTGGTTCATTATTATTATGTAAGAAAACGCTTGAAAATAATATTAACTGTTTTTTTGAAGAGGATTTTACAAAGTTACTAAAAGATAATTCAATGGGGAATATGACACTTTTAACTGGTGGCCGTGGTGGACAAAATCAGGCTGTTGGAAATAAACCATATGGTGAAAAGAAAAAGATTGTGAATGAGTGTTTTAAGTGTGGAGAATTTGTTCCTTTAGGTACAATATTTGTATTTTCTGATTTGTATAATATGGGTATTAACACTTCTAAATTCTGGTTACCTGATAGTAGATTTAAGTATATTAAAAATATGATTACTACACTTAAGAAATTCTTTGGTGAAACGGAGGAAAATGATAATGAGTGATAATAAATATTCATTATATAGGCTATTGGAAAATTATGAAGTCCGTATACCAATAATTCAACGTGATTATGCGCAAGGAAGAAATAATGATAAAGCAAACGAAGTAAGAAAAAATATTATTAGAGATATTGTTTCTTGCCTGGAATCATCAAATAAAGCAATTGATTTTAACTTTGTTTATGGTAATGTAAGCAAAGATAATATAGTTTTTTTCCCAGTTGATGGACAACAGCGTTTAACAACACTATATTTATTACATTGGTTCCTTGCTGTATGTGGCAATAAAGTTAATGATTTTAAAAGGTTAAAAAGATTCAGTTATATGACAAGAAATTCTGCTTCTGAATTTTTTGATTTATTAAAGGAAACAACAGATGAATTACTCACTATAGTTAAAGATAATAAGGATATACGTATAGAAATTGAAAATCAACCGTGGTATCAAATCGAATGGAGTAATGATCCTACTGTGGATGCGGCTTTAACTATGCTTAACGATTTTTCACAAATAGAAAGCTTGAAAAATAATGCAGAATTTTATTATAACAAGTTAATAAACGATAGTTCATGTATTACATTTTCTTTAATATTAGAAAATGCCGATGATGCAGAGAATAAAGCGGCTCAAAGCTATATACGAATGAATGCAAGAGGTAAAACATTGGAACCTTTTGAAAATCTAAAAGCTATGATTGACAGTATTGATGAGGGAATAGATAGTCCAACTGAACTGATTAAAAGTTATGATGAATCTCATATTAATGCTTTACATAAAACAGCTGATGGAGGATCTCTCACGGAAAAGACAAAGTCAATTAACAAACGAAGTATGAATTGTTTTAAGAATTTGTATAACTTATGTTGTCAGCTAAAAGATAATAATAGTATTAAAAAGAATGAAGTAGAATATATTAGTTCTATGTATGAGTATAGTCAAAATCAGAATGATGAAAATAGTATTTTCTTTAAGTTCTATTTTAATCTTGTACAGGTTACTCTTGACTATTATACGAAGAAATACGTTGATGATGAAGACTATGAAAGGTATGAGGAAGACATTTACGGTCTAAATGACATTTTTAAAGTCGATGGAGATGGGTTTATTGCATCTGATAATAGAAATACAGTAGCAGAAATACTATATGCTTACTATTATAAATGCAAGCATAATGATTTACCAACATTAGAAACTATAAAATTATTTTTATATCTTCTTAACAATTTGAACTATATGAACTGGAACTTATATTTATCTACAATCGAATCTTTTGTAAAAATGGTTAGTGATGAGACCGATGTTTTTGAATATTTTATAAAACATGAAATTGTTGATATTTTTAAAGTATTTGATGGAAAAGATGTTCTTGATGATATTAAAGTTCGTTTAAAAGAACAAAAAATTAAAATTATGATTATAGAAGAAAATAATATAGAGACAAAATACTATTTTAGTTCATATGAGTCAAGAACGTATAACAAAAAAATACAGTATTTACTTTACATTTCAGGATATTGGGATGGCCAAGGAAATTATAATGAACTAACTGAATACTTAAAATTTGCTGATGAGTGGTTTATGAATTCAGATAATGACCTTGAATGGAGAAGATATTATGCTATTGCTAATAATCTTAATACTCAAGGTAATCAACCAGAACTATTAGGAGCTGAAGAAATCAATCAAAAATGTGGAGAATCACATATTTGGAAAGATGAGTACTATTTTTGGAATGATAGTAGTGATAATAATTTGGTTCAACTTCCTGCCCTTGAAATAATTAAAAAGGCATATAAAAACAAAGCAAATATTGATGGACTGAAAAAAATATTGATAGAAGATAATAGGTATGATGCTTGTTGGATTAAATATTGTATAAAATATAACTATAAGCAGCTCTTAAACCAAGTGTTACATTGGAATAACTCTGATTCGTCTGTATATATATCAGTATCTGGTGTTGGAAAGAAAAAATATATGCTTTATGTGCTTGGACTTGAAAAGAAAGCTAATTGGGGTATTGTTGAGTTTCAAATGAGAGCTAAAGATGAATATAGGTTTGAAGCTAACAAAAGTTATGAAGTACCAGGTTTGCCACCTTTCTATATTGGTGATAGAGCTTACGTCTTAAGACTTGAATCGCCTGTGAAAATAACTGGGAGATTTGAGAACTTTAATAGCGAAAGTTGTGTGTACACTTATGGACAAGACCATAAGTATATTGTTTATGAATACCAGCCTAATACGCCTAATTTATTTAAAGTATTTCAGTATGATATGAATGGTGCATTGAATACACTTAATAATAACTATAATAGACTTGTCGATGAAATAAAAAAGTATAAACTTGTTGATTATCTTGAAATCAAGAATTATAAGAAGAATGATTGGGTAAAATATGACAGAGGTAGCACATGGGTTAAGAAAGAAGAGAAGATTCAATGTGATGTTATACCAATAAATAGTATTACTATATTATAATTGTATAGAATCACTTTCGCTTCTACTACCTTTAAATTATCAATCTTAAAGATGGATTAAATTAGAGGTTTTTTACCATAAACTACTCTCATTCTTGCTAGAGCATAACTGAAATTTGTTGCAGAATGTAATTATTTGTATTTAATTCAAAGAAGTAAGGTATTGCGAAATAAGTTAATTAAAAATAACTATTATTCTGCGTAACTGTATGAAGATTATATGTTGTTCACCCCCTACACTTTAGGGGGTACATCTTTACGCAAAATCAATATTTCTGCGTATTAGTATCATTTTTCTGCCAAAACACATGTTGAGACAGTGGTGCTGATAGAGAAGAAATAGGCTGATATAAACGGCCTTACAGGTTTTTAAGTAAATATTGAAGTGTGTTTTATGTTCCCTCAAACTGCGGTTTGAGGGAACTTTTGTTTAGGGGGTCTAACTATTACGCAGAACTGTAAGCGGTTCAGAAAATAGCGTATTTTAAAAATAAATAAATTACTATATAGTTAAAAGGAGCTCGCA